>NZ_ASZW01000116.1:0-20652 GCF_000468215.1 Arthrobacter sp. CAL618
CGGGCCGGTGGGGACCGGCATGCCAGGGAAGAGGGGTTTATGTACGACTGATCGATAGAGCCGTCAACGACGGCCGAAGATGATCGCGCCTCTCAAGAGTCGGATCAAACAATCCCGGCGGCATGTACCTGTGATCAGCAGGAAGCAGTTCCAGCCGCGCTGGAAAGGCCACGCCCTGCTCCGCCGGTAGCGCACGCTGCGGCGCTGTGACTCTTTCGGTCGCACTGACCTGTTGATGGCAGCACGTTTGTGCCGACGGGGAATGCGTGGGTGTCACGGCCCTGACTGTCGTACTAGCGCCGCTAGCCTGCCCCGGTAAATCCATACCCACCGCATGGTCCGCCATCGCGGGGGACTTGTGTTGTTCCATCGGAAGGCACAAAGCCGCGGTGCCTGAAGAGGTAAACGCGACAAGGAGCGAAAAGCTCAACACGAGGCGCACCACCGTCTGCACAGTGATGCCCGTTCTGCCCAGCGCTGAAACTGTGATGGGTCCTCCCGTCTTGTTCACCTGACGACCACCCTAGTAAAACGTAAGCTAACTGACCAGAGACATTCCAACCACTGTTCGGCCTGGTCCACCGTATGCCGCTTCCTACCAATGCCTCCGGATCAAGTAAAAATCTGTCGGTGATGTGGATATTAAGCAGGCGACCCAGACCGTGTCGAGGGTTTCCACATGCCCAGGCGTGAAGCGTAGCGCAACCACAAAGAGGTATAGGCGGCAGTCAAGCTACTAGCTCTTCCCCGTTCGGCTGCTCAAATTATTCGCGTACTAAAACATGTCCGCGGCGCTTGCTCTCTTGAAAAGCATCACGTAACTCGCTCTGTACCACGCCGCTCAAATTTGCCGGAACTGTCCAGCCACCGACGGCATCACCCGCACCGCTGA
Source organism: Arthrobacter sp. CAL618 (assembly GCF_000468215.1). Classification (NCBI taxonomy): domain Bacteria; kingdom Bacillati; phylum Actinomycetota; class Actinomycetes; order Micrococcales; family Micrococcaceae; genus Arthrobacter; species Arthrobacter sp. CAL618. Next base: position 893 of record NZ_ASZW01000116.1, read on the forward strand.
AGTCTGGGGAACCGGTGGAGCCGCCGCCGAACGAAACCTTGTCACTTCGTTCCAAGACCGGCGAGCCCCTGCCACAAGTGATATTTCCAGAGATACTCGGCTATCCGAGCTCAGCGATCTGTGGTTCGAAGAAATTGAGAACAATGGTCGCGCCAGCAGAAGGACCATCGATGGCTACCGCGACACCTACAGTCGCGTCATCGAACCCGCACTGGCCGGACTCCGGCTGCACGAACTGAGCACCGGCCGTATTGACCGGTTCCTCAAAAACGTCGCTGCAGACCACCCTGCCACCGCACGTCATTCCAAAATCGTTCTGACCGGCATGATCGGTCTCGCACTCCGGCACGATGCCCTGCGCAGCAATCCAGTTCGGGATGTCGGAGCCATCAAATTCGCCAGGAAAGACGTCAAGGCACTGTCAGTCGAAGACGTTCAGAAGCTCCGGGCTGTCATTGCCGGGTGGCAAAAGGACCCCGCACACCAGGGACGGCCACGCGCACTAGACCTGCTGGATGTTCTCGACATTTTCCTCCCCACGGGCGCCCGAATTGGTGAAGTCCTGGCCATCCGTTGGAAGGACGTCAATTTTGAAACAGAACCGCCGACCATCACGATCTCGGGAACCGTCATCATGGAGAAAGGCCGCGGTGCCTACCGGCAAGACCACCCGAAGACAAAAGCCGGCTTCCGCACGATGAAGGTCCCGCCGTTTGCCGTGCAAACACTTCAGCGCAGGTATTCAGCCAAGCAGCCCAAACCCGAAGACATGCTGTTCCCGTCTTCCACGGGAACTGTGCGCAGCCCGCACAACTTCCGCAGGCAATGGCGGGACGCCCGCGCTGGATCACCCTTCGAATGGGTAACCCCGCATGTTTTCCGGAAATCCGTTGCCACTCTCATCGACCAGGAATACAGTTCCAAGCAAGCCGCCGCACAGCTGGGTCACTCTGGAACTGCAATCACAGAGAAGCACTACATCGCCAAGGCAACCCAGTCACCGGACCTCACAGCGGTCCTCCAAAAGTTTGGGACCGCATCATTATCCGGACCGGAGGGCATGTCTATGTGAATACCACCCACCGTCGCTGAGGCCCAGACGGACGGAATGCAACACCCAAGGCTGATCCGGAATAGTCCGAAAGCGTGTGGTTTCCGTGTGGTTGAGCCGTCGCAGGACAGAAACGAGGCCCTCCCACCCAACGTTTCCGCAGGTCAGAGGGCCTTCAGAGTGGAGCTTAGGGGAATCGAACCCCTGACCTTTTCATTGCGAACGAAACGCTCTACCAACTGAGCTAAAGCCCCGCAAAAAGTACTGTAGCAAATCGGTGCCCGCAGCCGGAGTAACCTCGGAGAATGACCGCACAACGCTCCGCCGAGGAGCAGACCGAGATCAACGCCTGGCCTGCACTTTGGGCCCTGGTCATCGGATTCTTCATGATTCTCGTTGACTCGACCATCGTCTCCGTGGCCATCCCGGCAATCATGAACGGACTAGGAGCCGACCTCGACAGCGTGGTCTGGGTCAACAGCGCCTACCTTCTGGCGTTCGCCGTCCCGCTGCTGATCACCGGACGCCTCGGCGACCGGTTCGGCCCTCGCCGAATCTACCTCGCCGGCCTGACGGTGTTCACCCTGGCCAGCGTGTGGTGCGGGATGGCCGGGTCAGTGGAGATGCTCATCCTGGCCCGGGTCCTTCAAGGACTCGGCGCGGCGCTGATGACACCCCAGACCATGGCCGTCATCACCCGCATTTTCCCACCGGAACGCCGGGGTGCTGCGATGGGACTGTGGGGATCCGTGGCAGGCGTCGCCACCCTCATCGGCCCGGTGCTTGGCGGCCTGCTGGTCGACTCGCTGGGCTGGGAGTGGATCTTCTTCGTCAACGCACCGGTCGGCGTCGTCGGCCTGATCCTCGCCTACCGCCTGGTCCCCCGGCTTCCGACCAACAGCCACAGCTTCGACTTCCTCGGCGTGGTCCTGAGCGCCGCGGGTATGTTCTGCCTGGTGTTTGGTATTCAGGAGGGCGAGACCTATGACTGGGGTACCATCGCCGGACCCATTTCGGTCTGGTCGCTGATCATCACCGGCGTCGTCCTGCTCGCGACCTTCATCCTCTGGCAGCGCTATAACCGCAAGGAGCCCCTGGTGCCGCTGGGGCTGTTCAAGGACCGCAACTTCTCGCTCGGCAACACCTCGATCTTCGCGATGGGCTTCGCCATCACCACTGTTGCTATCCCCCTGATGTTGTACGCCCAAAACGTTCGCGGCTTTTCCCCCACTGAAGGCGCCCTGCTGCTGACCCCCATGGCGATCATCTCCGGCTCGCTCGCCCCGCTGGTGGGGCGACTGGTCCAGCGCGGCAACCCCAAATACATGGCTGTCTTCGGATTCTCGGCCATGTCGGTGTCACTGTTCTGGCTAGGCGCCATCATGACTCCCGACATGCCCGTCTGGGCGTTGCTGCTCCCCATCTCGCTGCTCGGCCTGGCGAGTGCCGGCATCTGGGCTCCGGTTTCCCTGACGGCTACCCGCAACCTGCCTCGGTCCTCCGCGGGCGCCGGCTCCGGCGTTTACAACACCACCCGGCAGGTGGGGGCCGTCCTGGGGAGCTCTGCCATTGCGGCGATGATGCTCACCCGCCTGGCTGCCAACATTGGCGACGGCGGAGCCGAAGCCGTGCCCGGACAGCAGCTCTCCGAAGCACTACAGCCCGGATATGCGGCGGCCATGGGCCAGTCCCTTTTCCTGCCGGCCACGGTGATCCTCATCGGACTCGGCGCCGCCCTGTTCTTTGCCCGCCCCCAGCTCCGGACCGGCTGGGCAGACGACGAATCGCCGTCGAGCGTCCCGACGTCGCCAAACGCAGCAAAGTAGCCACTTCGGGGCGGCCCCTTGGTGAGCAACCCGGACACGCGGGGCCAACCTGGACATCGGGATGGCCGACGACGGCGGACACCACGGAGTGGTTGCCTCTGGGAACTACCTGTACGCTCTAGTCATGGCTGACGACACCGCAGAAACTATCGAAGACTCCGCAACCTCCGAGAAGGTCAAAGAAGTCAAGGAAGTCACCGACGACTTCGCCATCCGGCAGCACACCACAGCGTCGGGCCTGAAGTACACGAGCACTACCGGCCGACTGGTCCTGCGCCGGGAGGAAACGAAGGACGGGAAGTCCGACGGGTTCAAGCCCAAGGCCGAAATCTTCATCGTGGCCTACACCAAGGACACCGAGCCCGACGACGACGGCCAGACTCCCACTCGACCGGTCACCTTCGCATTCAACGGCGGTCCCGGCTCGGCGTCAATCTGGCTTCACCTGGGTTTGCTCGGCCCACGTCGGGTCGATTCCGGCGATACCGGAGCCATGACTCCCGCACCGTTCGGGCTGGTGGACAACCCCGAGACACTCCTTGAACACAGCGACCTGGTCATGATCGACCCCGTCAACACCGGCTTCTCCCGCGTCGTCGAAGGCGAGAAGTCGGACGAGTTCCACGCGTTCATCGAAGACCGCGATCTGGTGGCCGAGGTCATCCGGCTCTGGACCACCCGCAACAACCGCTGGCTCGCACCGAAGTACCTCGTCGGCGAATCCTACGGAACCCTCCGGGCCGTCGCCGTCGCCGGCCGGCTGTTCGACGCCTACGGCATGGCTGTGAACGGCCTGGGCCTCATCTCCACGGTCCTGAACATGTCGACGCTGCGGTTCTTTCCCGGCAGTGACCTCCCGTACGCCCTGCACATCCCCACCTACGCGGCCATCGCCCACTTCCACGGCCGCCACCCGGGGCGCGACCTCGCCGACGTCGTCAGTGAAGCCGAAACCTTTGCCGCCCGCGACTACGGGTACGCCCTGACGCAGGGCAGCCGACTCAGCGCTGAGGAGTACGACGACGTCGTCGCCCGACTGGCCGCGATTACCACCCTCGACGAGGCCTTTGTCCGCCGCACCAACCTGCGGTGGCAGTACGGTGAGTTTGCCGCGGAACTGCTCCGCGCGGATGGGCTTGCGGTCGGCCGGATTGACGGGCGGTTCACGGCGCAGCCCGCCAGCCTGCAGAGCTCCACTATGACCGATGACCCGAGCATCCGCGCCATCACCGGTCCGTACGCGGCAGCCATGAACCACTACGTGCGCGCCGAACTTGGCTACGAAAATGACCTGCCCTACGAGGTGCTCACTGCCCGGGTGCACCCGTGGAGTTACAAGACCTTCGAGGGGGCACCCGTGGATGTGAGTCACACCCTTGAGCGGCTCCTGGTGCACAACCCCTCCCTCCGCGTCCACGTGGATTACGGCTATCAGGACGGCGCCACTCCGCATTTCGCGGCCGAATACGTGTTCGCCCACATGAATCTGACGGACCAGATGAAAGACCGATTCACGCACCACTATCACGAGGCCGGTCACATGATGTACCTGAAGCCTGAGTGCCGGTTGACGCAGTTGGCGGCGCTGAAGGAGTTCGTGACGCACGCCGGCTAGCCGCTATGCGGGCCGTTCCCAGTTTCCTTCAAGCCAAACTATAAGTAGACTTAGGTTTCCCGTGGAAACCCTCGGTCCTCCAATAGATAAGGAACATGTCGTGCTGATGAAGAGAATCCTGTGGACCCTCGTCCCCGTCATTGCCTCCAAGCTGCTCAAAAATCGACGTGGCAATAACGAGAACACCCGCGCCAACAAGACCCGGTACAACAAAAATCAGGGCCACTAGCCCACTGGATGATTGATCCGAATGAGCTAGCCGACCGCCGAGACGGCTACGTTGACCTGCGTTCCTATGCAGCAATCGGCGACGGGCGAACGGTTGCCCTGATCGCCCACGATGGATCGATCGATTGGTACCCCACCCCCGACCTCGACTCCACCCCTGCGTTCGCCCGGCTGCTGGACGCCGACGACGGCGGCGCGCTGGAGTTGTGCCCGGCTGAACCGTTCACCGCCACACGGGCTTATGTGGACGGCACCAACGTCCTGGCCACCATCTACACCACCAGGTCCGGCACCGTCCAGGTCACCGATTCCCTGAACACGGGCGTGGCAGGTCGACTGCCCTGGGGCGAGTTGGCCCGGCGAATCGAGGGCCTGACCGGGAACGTGCCGATGCGCTGGGCAGTCCGGCCCGGCAACTGCTTCCAGACCGCCTCACCCTGGGTCCAGTCCACCGACCACGGCGCAGTACTGATGGTCGACGGCACCGCGCTGGGCGTCCGCGGCATCAACGAAGGCGATGTGACCATCGAGGGTCAGGCAATTTCCGGGGCCCTCACCACCGATCCCGGCTCACGCCACCTCATCGCTGTCATCTCCACCCACGACGAGCCCCTGCCACTCCCCGATCCCCAATCAGTGGACGCCGGCATCGAACGAACCATCTCCAACTGGCAGACCTGGTCCAGAGAGTTCAGCTACGACGGACCCTACGCCGACCAGGTGCTCCGGAGCGCCCTGGCCCTGAAGCTGCTGATCCACAGCCCCTCCGGTTCAATAGCCGCAGCCGCGACCACGTCGCTACCCGAGAGCAGGGCTGGCGGCAAGAACTGGGACTACCGGTACACCTGGCTGCGGGACACCGCCTACACCCTTCATGCGCTGGTCCGGACCGGAGTGCGCGAGGAAGTCCACGCCGCGGTGTCCTGGATGCTCAAAAACCTTCGCACCCAGGGCAGGGACCTGCAGGTCTTCACCCGCCTCAACGGAGAGATCCCCGCAGGCACACGCACCCCGGATCTTTCCGGCTGGCGAGGAATCGGCCCGGTGGTCGACGGGAACCCTGCAGCTGGCCAACTTCAGCTGGGCGTCTTCGGGGACCTGTTCGACATTGTGCGACTGTACGTCGAGGCCGGGCACGTCTTGGACCCCACCACGTCCCGCCAGCTCGCGGACATAGCGGATCTTGCGTGCGATACCTGGCAACAGCGCGACGCCGGCATCTGGGAACTCCCCGAGGAGCGGCACTACACCACCTCGAAGCTGGGCTGCTGGCATGCACTGGATAGTGCTGTGAAACTCTCCGAAGCCGGGCAACTGCAACGACCCGCCGAGCGCTGGCGGGCCGAGCGCGATCGGATCCGGGACTGGGTCGAAGCGAACTGCTGGTCGGAAGACCGCCAGAGCTACGTCTGGTATCCCGGTTCCCAGGAGTTGGACGCCTCGATCCTGCTGCACGCCATCAGCGGCTACGAGCGCGGACCGCGAATGTCCTCAACCATTGATGCCCTGCGGGGCGAGCTTGGAGCTGGCCCCCTCCTCTACCGGTACAGCGGCATGCAGGACGAGGAATCCACCTTTGTCGCCTGCGCCTACTGGATGGTGGCTGCCCTGGCCCTGGTCGGACGCAAGGAAGAGGCACGCTCCCAGATGGACGAACTGCTACCTCTGGCGAACGACGTCGGCCTGCTGGCCGAAATGATCGACGCCGATGACCGGCACGAGTTCATGGGTAACCTGCCGCAGGGTCTGAGTCACCTGGCCTTGATCACCGCCGCGCTATCCCTGTCCGACGGCGAGTAGCGCCACCCACTCACAGCTGGTGGTGGGTAAACCGACCACCCAGCAGGGTGGCCAGAACCGGGATGTCGGCGATGTCACCGGTCGGAACCTCCAGCGGCGATGCCTCGAGGACAGCGCAGTCAGCAAGCATCCCGGCGGCCAGCCGGCCCTTGATCCCACCGAATCCGGTAGCGTCCGCGGATCCGACCGTATAGATGCGGAGGGCTTCCGCAGCGGTGAGCCGTTCGGATGCGGCACCGAAAATGGCGCCGCCGGAGGTCAGGCGGTCCACGTAGGACTGGATGGAGCGCAGCGCTGTCCCATCAGCACAAGGCCGATCGGAGCTACCTGCCATCCGGATGCCCGCGTCGAGGAAGGACTTGGCCCGGTAGGTGAATGCCGCCCGGCGCGCCCCCAAGGACAGCGCCATCGCGTCGCCTATCGGGCGGAAGAAGGAGGCTTGAGGCGCCACCGCTACCTCCAGGGCGGCGAGTGCTGACAGCTGGTCCGGTCGGACCACCGCCGCGTGCTCGATCCGATGCGGCAGGCTCCCGTTGGGTCGGTCAGGAAACTGGCGGAACGTGTCAATTGCCAGGTCCATGGCAGCGTCGCCGATCGCATGCGCGGCGATGGACCAGCCGGCACGGTGCGCGTCAACCATCTGCCGCCGCAGGGCCAACGGATCATCCAGCAGGTAACCCTTGTTCACGCTGCCGGTGGAGTAAGGCTCGGTCTGCGCAGCAGTCTCGCTGGAGAGCGCGCCATCCAGGAAGATCTTCGCCGGGCCCAACGACAGCATGTTATCGCCGAACCCGCTGTACATCCCCAGGCCCAGACCGGCTCCCGTATCTGACTGCAGCGTCTCGATGGCGGGCATCAGCTGCGCCCGGGCGTGCAGCTTCCCCGCTGTCCGGGCGTCCTGGAACGCGCCCAGTTCGTCTGGTGCATGACCAATCCAGCCGCCCCCGATGCCGGCATCGGTGAAGCTGGTGATCCCCTCACTCGCGTACCGGGCGCTCGCCCGGTCGATGGCCGCGACCAGGGTTTCACGGGCGTAGGGGCGGAGCAGGTCAAGGACCAGGGCCTGGGCGGTTTCCTGCAGCAGGCCCGTCGGTTCCCCCGAGCCGTCCCGCACAACCCTCCCGCCGACCGGATCGCTGAAGTCCTGGGCAAGAACTCCCGCCCGCCGGAGGGCCTCCGTGTTGGCGATTCCACCATGGCCTGAAGTCCGTCTGATGAACAGTGGTCGCCCTCCACTAACCCGGTCCAGGGCACCCCGGTTGGGGAACTGACCGCCGAACCGGTGGTGGTCGAACCCGCTGGCAACCAGCCAACCGCCGTCGTCGTCCGCCGGAGCCTGCGCCGCCGCATGGAGGCGGGCATACACCTGCTCCAGATCGGTGAGATGGGACAGGTCCACCTCACCGAGGGTGAGCCCGAACCAGGCGGTGTGGCAGTGCGCGTCATTCAGCCCCGGAATAAGGACCCTGCCCCGCAGGTCAATAACCTCTCTGGCGCTAAGGCCCGCCAGCTCGGTGTCGAAGCCGACGATCCGCCCGTTCAGGATGCCAACGCTCCCCGCTGCCGGACGCTGGGCGTCCATGGTGATGATACGGGCGTTGGTGAGGATGAGATCCAGCAACATGGTCAGCTCCCGAGCGACAATTTTCAGACGATAGTGGTGTTCAGCGATCCTTAGACGGTGGCAAAGTGCACCCACACGCCGATGACCCAGACGCTTCCTGCGAGCAGTGCGAGCCCAAGTTCGACCAGAATTCCGATGCCGGTTGCCTTCAACGCAGCCCCGCTGGACGATAGCGCCGGGCCGACTTGCCGCTGCCGGGCGAATTCGCTCGCGAACAGACCAGCGGCGAAGCCCACGAAGAGCCCGACCACGGGGATCAGGAACATTCCCAGCACGCCAGTGACCAACCCGATCACGACCGATCTGCCCGGAATCTGGCGCTGCTGGAGTTTCCGGCCAGTCAGGACCGCGCCGGCGAGCAGGCCAGCGACAGCCAGCGCCGCTCCGACGCCAAATGCCATCCAGCCCGCGGTGCTGGACACCACCAGCGCCCACATCAGGAGGGAACCGATGATGAGAATGCTGCCCGGGAGGATTGGCACAATGACTCCCGCGACGCCAACCACGATCAGCAGGCCGGTCAGCACGGTCATCAGGATCTGAAATTCCATAGGAAAAGTCTCTCACTGCGCTGGCTCCCATCCGGCCACTCTTGTCCCCCACCGGCAGTAATAGTAAGGTTGCTGAGGAAGCCGTACGGCACCGATAGTAGGAGGCACCATGAGCACGCAAGGAACAGGGAACGACCCGGCAGAGGGCAACTCTCCCCGGGAGAACACCCCCAAACATTCTGACGGCACTGCGGATTGGCGTGATTCCTCTTCGGCCAGCGCCAACGACGGCGACGCCACCCAGGTGCACGACTACACCGACTCGCGCCGCTCCGACCGCGACGGTGACGCCACCGAGGTGCACCGCACCACCGACTCGCGCCGCTCCGCCCGCGACAGTGACGCCACCCAGGTGCACCGCACCACCGACGGCGAGACCACCCGCGAACACCAGACACAGTCCGGCGGCTCAACAGGCGCAGTAGCTACCGGCGCCGGGGCGGGTGCCGTAGCGGCGTCGCCGTCTACCCGTACCCAGCCCGTCGCTGCGCAGCCGGTCAGTCATACCGCTGATCCGGATGACGACCGGTACCGCGACACCCACGACGACCGTCCGGCGCTACCGGCGTCGGCCGAACGGGCAGCCCTCCTGCAGCACGAGAAGGACACCTTTGGTGGCATGAAGTTTGGGTCGGCGTTCTTCGGCTGGCTCACCGCCACCGGGATGGCAGTGCTGCTCACGGCGCTCGTCGCCGCGGCTGGAGCAGTCTTCGGGCTCTCCACCAACACTGACCTGACCGATGCCGCCGACCAGGTGGCCGCAGATCCGCAGACCGTCGGCATCACGGGAGCAATTGTCCTGCTGGTGATCCTGCTCCTCTCCTACTTTGCCGGTGGTTACGTCGCCGGACGGATGGCGCGGTTCAACGGAGCGAAGCAGGGGGTTGCCGTGTGGCTTTGGGCACTCATCATCGCGGTACTGGTGGCGGTGCTCGGCTTGATCTTCGGAAGGCAGTTCGACATTTTCGCGAATCTCAACAGTTTCCCGCGGATCCCCCTCAATGAAGGGAACCTCACGACCGCGGGCATTATTGCTGTCATCGTGGCGCTGGTCGCAGCCCTCGTCGGAGCCGTCCTGGGTGGTCTCACCGGCATGCGCTACCACCGCAAGATCGACCGAGCGGACTACGACAACACGCCGACCCGATAGCCCTCAGCAACTGCGCCCCACCCGTGTCAGCTCATGGGTGGGGCGCAGTCGTGTGTGGTCAACGTCCCGGCGACCTCCGCTGCAGGCTTTCAAGATGCTGGTTGTAGGCGGTGAGTTTGGCGTCGTCGTCCCGGTCAGCGGCGCGGTCCTCGCGAACCGCTGTCCGTTCGTCGTCCTTCCGCCACGCCATGGCGACGCCTAACGCGAGGAGTACCGTCGGGATCTCCCCAATTCCCCACGCGATCGCGCCGCCTCGCTGCTGGTCAGCCAGCAGAGCTGCCTGGTCGGTGAGCTGCAGGTTAGCCCACCAGGTGGGTGCCAGGATCTCTGTGCCGCCCAGGAGCGACAGGCCGAAGAAGGCGTGGAACGCCATGGTCGCGAGCAGGATGATCAGCCTGAACGGGTACGGCGATCGGGCTGGCCCCGGATCGATCCCGATGAGCACCCAGGCGAAAAGATATCCGGTAATAAGGAAGTGCACGATCATGAACACGTGTCCCACATGGGTGGACAGGGCCAGTTCGAAAACGGGTGAATAGTAGAACCCCACCATGCTGCCCACGAAAATCAGCCCAGCAACCGGGGGGCGGGTGAGGAAGTGACTGAAGCGTGAGCGGAAGAGCCAGAGCACCCACTCGCGGAGGCCTCGGCTGCCGTCGGTGCGCGGACGTGTCGACTTGAGAAGCAACAGGATCGGCGCCCCCAGCACAAAGAGCACCGGTGCGTACATCATCAGGCCCATATGCTGGATCATGTGCCCCGAAAAACTGGTCCTCCCATAGACGGCGGGCCCGCCGCTGGTTAGCCAAATCAGCAGGGCGCACCCTGCGAGGAAGGCCAGCGAGCGGGGAATGGACCAGCGATCGCCGCGACGCCGGACCCTGATGACCGCAGCCACGTAGGCTCCGGCGGCAACCAGAACCAGGAGCCCAATCGTCCAGTCGGGGTGCCACGAAGTTAGGAAGCTGGGGACAGTGAGCGGCTCCGGGTACGGGTAGCCGAGGAGGGAACGGCGCAGGTCGACGTCGGCGATTGACCCCTGCGGAACGGGCGGCGGACTCGCGGCAAGACCGGCGGACACGCCGATGGTAACAATCATCAGCGCTGCTTCGGACACACCAAAGGTAACGAACGCCCGTCGGTCCTCCGGGTCGCGGTCCAGGCGCGGCAGAATCCTGCGGCGCTGATACCACCCAGCGAGCCCGAGCAGGGTCAGGCTACCCATCTTCACCACCACGAGCAGACCGTAGGGTGTGGCCAGGTCCGCCAGGGACCCGAGGCGGAGGCTGGCGTTGATAATCCCAGAGAAGGCCACAGCCCCGAACGCCCACGCAGCCAGTGCTGAGTAGCGGCGAAGGACCCGCCCCGTGTCCTTGCCCAGCCGGGATCCCAGCAGCAGCACCGCCGCGAGCCCGCCGACCCACACGCATACGCCGACCAGGTGGAGCGCCAGGGAGTTGACGGCGTTGCCGTGGTCATCCGACCCGGCAGCATGCCCGGCCAGGGCCAATGGCAGGATCCCCATCGCTGCGATGGCCAGCGCAATACCAGCCCCAGTGGTCGACCGGACCATTGGCAGCATCACGACCAGAACCAGGACCGCTGACAGCGCCACCAGCAGGATCTGCCCGAGCTCCAGTTCAGTGGCGAAGAACAGGAAAATCGACGCAAACCCCGGACTGTTGATCGGTTGGCCCGCAGTGTCAGCGGCAATCAGCACCAGCGAGGCGACCGAGGCGACAAACCAGACACCCGCCGAGATCCAGGCCCAATTGAGAGCCTTCCATTGGGCGAACCCAATGATCGACTTGTTCCGGTCGGACGCCGGCAGGAGACTGGCGCAGAGCACCAGGAAGCCGATTGTCATGGCAGCGCTGAGATCCTGGATTACCCGCGCGACTGGCCGAGCATGCACCACAAAGTCGCCGGGATCCGCCATGGTGGTTCGGTACGTGGTGAGCGCTTCGCTGAAGTACATCGACAGGATCGCGACCGCCAGGCTGACCGGCACTGCGATACCGAAAACTACCCGCACAATGCTGCGCTCCGGGATCCGCTCCCCCGATACTGGCCGCTCATCCCTCACGGCGGCCAGCTCAGCAGGATCCTGCAATGGGCCGCCTTTAGGCACCTCGGGCCTCAATTGCGGCTTCGACGCCGGTCACGAAATCGGCAGGCGACGCGAGTGGCTCACCATCGATGTACACGGTCGGCGTGCCTGAGATGCCCGAGGAGGATGCTGCGTTGGTGGTGAAGTCCACCCAGGGGCGGAAGGTACCTTCAGCAACGCAGGTGGAGATGTCCCCTGCGCCCGACGCTTCAGCAAGGTCGCTGAGCTCGTCATCGCTCAGTTCCCCAGTGGGGAAATTCCCGAATAGCGCTTGAGTGAATGGCAGGTATGCCTGCGGGGCCGTGTCAGCCACGCACGCTAGCGCGTTGGCTGCCCGGGAGGAGTACGCGCTGGTCGAGTTCCGGTCGAGGAAGGCAACGGTTCGGTACTCCAGGGTGACGTCGCCGTCGTCGAGCCACTGCTTAATTTGGGCTGAGTAGGTTGTTTCGAAGTCCGCGCAATGCACGCAGTTGACGTCGACCCACGCGACCACCCGGACCGGCCCGGGCCCAGCGTCGGCCTNCCCCCGCCGGTGTTTCGCGTGTCTCCAGCGCCGCCTCGGCGTCGACCGTCCTGGCAGCGGTGGCCGCCAGGTCGGTGGGAGAGGCAAGCGTGATCCCGCCATACTCATTGCCGTGGGCTGGCGCGGGACCGGCAGCCGGAACATCCGGACGAATCGAGGACACAATCACCACAGCGATCACCGCGAGGACAGCCAGGACTCCGCCAATGATTCCCCACCTCATCAACAGGCGTGAGCGCTTTTCCCGCCGCTCGTGGTCCAGCCGAAGTTGCTGGGCTGATTCGCGGGAGGAGCCGGCGGATTTAGTGTTTGGTGCGGGCATTTTGGGGTTTCCTTTGAGTGGGAGGATGCGTGTTCGGGGTCAGATAGCGAAGAGCGAGTCTCCGATGAACCCGCCTTCGGCGCAGCCCGGCGGGATGGCGAACACTGCAGAACCGATGGGCGTGGTCCATTGGTTCAGGAGGTCCAGTTCGTCCAGTCGTTGCTGCAACGGGACGAATTGACGGTCGACGTCGGCCTGATAGCTGAGGAAGAGCAGGCCGGCGTCAGAAACAGGCCCTCCAGTTGGTGTCGTGTTGTAGTTATACGCACGACGGAATATCTTTTCGCCAGGCACGCTGGACCGGGCCCTGCGCGTGTGCGCGAACTCGGCGATGACCGGAAATCCCAAGGGGGTGGTCTTCTCGAAATCTGGCTCGTCCTTCTCATTGTGTCCGGTCAGCGGAGCGCCGTTCGTCAGGTAGCGACCGACTGACTCTTCACGGCCCGGACGGTCCAGCTCATCCCACGTGTCCAGGTCCATGGCAATTTTGCGGATCACCATCGACGTTCCGTTGAAAAGCCAGGCAGGAGAAGCGGAGCTGTCCCAGACCACCGTCTCGAGGTCGTCCGAGCCAAGTCGGGGGTTTGCTGTCCCATCGACCTGGCCAAACAGATTGCGCATCGTCACGGAGGCCTCTTCCGAACCGAACGCCCGCCGGAATCCTTCCGTCGACCAGCGGACCTGGCCGAAAGACCGGGTGTCCTTGAGGAGCATCCGCTGCGCATGCGACACCGTGACGAGATCTTCAGAGGCGACGTGAATCAGGAGATCGCCTCCGCACTGATCCTCGTCGAGATCGTCAATGGAGAAGGCGGGGAGCGGCCTAAGCCAGGAGGGTGCACTGTTGTCACCAGCGAGCCGCACAATGCGTTCCCCGAACCCGAAGGTCACTGTGAGACGGGCTGGAACGATGGCCAGCTCCGGTTCCGGATCTGCCAGGGCCGCCGCGCCCTGTGTCAGACGGGCCGCATCGTCGGTAAGGAGCCGCATCAGTCGAACCACCTGTTCCGCTGTCTGTACCTGAACCAGATCCACAGCGGTAATCACTGTGTGAGACTGGGCTGGAGTATCAATACCCGCCTGGCGCGCCCCGTAGAACGGGACGGTTAGTGCGCCGTGGATCGCCGATCTGGCGTCCTCGGCGTGGCCTGCAGCAGCAGTTGACGAGGCGTCCCTCCAGGAGGAACCGATCAGGGCGGCGGTGGCCGCACCCACACCGGTGGCGGCGCCTCCCCACAGGAAACGCCGACGATTCAGCCCCGGCAGGGCATCATTGGTATCCGATTGAGTCACTGGTCGGGTGCCCCTTCATCGGCGGACCCGGAGCGAGTATCCGAGCCCCTGTCATCAGCTGAGCCGGAGGCGGAATCCGTTTCGATATCCACGGACTCGTCGCCGTTGTAGGTTTCATTCGCCCCCGAGTAGTCCTTGACAGGTGCATCGAAGCTGAAGATCGAGCCATCCTCCATGGTCAGCTCGAAGCCAACAGTGTCACCTGCCAGCAGCGGTGCAGTGAGGCCCATCAACATCAGGTGGTCGCCTCCTGGCGCCAGGATCATTTCGACTTTGGAGACGACAAATCCCCCGTCTTTCTCCTGCATCATCATCTGACCGTCGTCCCCTGCGACTGTCTCGTGCAGCTCTATCATTGGGGACGCTGCGGTGGAGGCCGAGATGACTGTCACCTCGGCGCCGTCCGTCGACAGGATCCCGAAGGCAGCGCTCATGCCTTCTTCGGCTGATTTCACCCAGGCATCCTCGATGGACACGGAATCCGCCTGTGCTGCCACGGCAGTACTGGGAGCGGTTTCGGAAGCTGTTGCTGCGCAGCCCACGAGGGCGGTGATTGTTCCCAGGGCAACAAACCCGGTGGCGAACTTGGTGGAGAGTTTCATGGTGATTCCTTAGCTAAGTAGTGGCGGTGACGGCGCTCTTGATCAGCGGGCACGTCGGAGACGCAGAACCAGCGCGAACATGCCGAGGCCGCCGGCGGCTCCTATCAGGGCGTACTGCCAGACCGGCAGCATGGCCCAAAAGCCAGCCGATGGTTCCGGTTGTCCGGCGAGGTTGCCGGGCGCAGCATCAGGAGTTGCGGTTTCGACCGACGGCGCGCTTGCGGCGGCCGTGATGGGTTCTGCGGAGGCTGGGTCGCCGACAATGAAGTCGAAGGACCCAGCAATGGGATGTCCGTCGCCCGAGACCACGCGCCATCGCACCTGATAGGCGCCGTCGTCGAGGTCGGCGACTGTCTGAGTCAGAGTATTGCCGGCTAGTTCGGGAACTCCGATGGTGCGATCTGTGGAGGTGGAATCAACCACCAGCACCGCTGCGCCCAGATCCAGGATGTCCGCGCTGAAAGCGAGGTCAATGGATTCTGGAGCTGTCGCCAACTCGTCCCCCTGTTGGGGGTTGCTGGAAACTAGCTCATCGTGTGCACTAGCGCTGGGCAAAGAGACGAATCCACTACCTAAAGTGATTCCGCCCAGCGCTAATGTCACGAGAGCTGCACGTCGGAAAATGCGAACCAACCCGCCAGAACGCGGGGTGGGCAAAGGGTTCTCCTACCTTTGTGAGGTACGCGAAGTCAGGCGGTGATTCTCGGTGCCGCAGCTGACTGGGTCAGGCGAAGGACAGCTGCTGGACCGGGGGCCCTCGAAGGCGACGCCTTGAGTCGGCATGCAGGAGATCGTGCATACCCAGGGTTGCCGGACGGACAGGAAGGGAGCGCAGCTCCTCGGAGACCGGGCAGGAGCCAACCCAACGGATCATCGCCGTCAAGGATGCAGCCAGGGCGCCAACCAAGGCCCACCACAGCGCTTCGCCGTGACGCACCAGAGCAATCGTCAGTAGACCAGCCGCGAAGTGGGACACGATCATCAGGATGCCCGGATGCTCAGTACCGGTCAGAGCAGCCGATGGGACCGGCAAAAATAGCTCATGGCCGTGGCCGGTACTCGATCCGGTCGGTGCCGTCGAACCGCTAGTGAACAAGGCGAAGAGCGAGTGAAAAATCACCTGGCTGATCGCTACCCCAACGGTTGTTCTCGCAAGGGTCAGTCGACGCCCGGCAAGAATGACGCATACGAGCGTCCCGAAGGTCAGCGCAACGACAACCGCGATCGTTGGAACGCCACCGCCAGCGATAGCATGTGAGGCACCGGCGAGGGAGGTCGATGCGGCAGCAGCGAGTAGCCCACGGGTTAGGCGGGCGGCTGGTGTCACACTGGTCCTGCCAGACATTGTTCCTCCCTCCTGAAAATTGTAACCTCTTCTACGGAGAGTAGAAAAAGTTGCACCACGACCACCAAGGCTTCGAGAAAGTCACCATGGACACCGCTACGCCACGATTCGCGCAGGACAGGCCTTTCGGTCTGATCCTGGTCATCTCAGGGGTGGTGGGGTGGTTGGCATCTGGTCAGTTGGTCCTTGAACGGCTGGCTGTCTACGCGGACCCCAACTACGTCACCAGCTGCGACGTCAACGCCTTCGTTTCCTGCGGTGAAGTCTTCAAGACCTGGCAAGCGAGTCTCTTCGGCTTCCCCAACCCCCTGCTGGGTATTGTCGCGTTCTCCGTCGTCATCACCACGGGGGCCATGCTTCTCGCCGGGGCAAACGTAGCTCGCTGGTACTGGCGCGCATTGCAGGTGGGTGTGACTCTGGGGATGGTCTTCACCATCTGGCTATGGAGCCAGGCCCTCTTTGCGATCGGGATCCTCTGCATCTACTGCATGATCGTGTGGGCTGCGATGATCGTGCTCACCATTTTCCTCACTTCACGCAATTTTGTTTGCGGCGTGTTTCCGGCGAGCGAGCGAGTGCGCCAGTTCCTCAGCGGATGGACGGGGACCACGGCGGCACTGTTGGTGATTGCGACGGCGGCCACCGTATTCTTCCGGTTCATCGGCGTATTTGCCGGCTGACTTTCAGGCTGGCCGGCCCGTCCAGCCTGCACGGAAGGGCTCCAACCATTGATCCACGTCCCGCAGGGGCCCGGCCTCTACGGCATACAGGCGCCGGGTACCGTCCCCACGGACGCGAGCAAAACCGTTCTCGCGTAACACCCGAAGGTGCTGCGAGACGGCAGGCTGGGAGATCCCAAATTCGGTGCGAATGACCCGGGCAATATCGCCAGCCGCCCATTCCTCATCGAGGAGAAGCTCAAGAATCCGGCGGCGAACCGGGTCGCCGAGGACGTCAAAAGCATGCATAAGCAGAACCTATCAAAAAGTGCTTATATTCGTCTAGATTTATATACGCGACATCCCCTGCCACCGGGCCGAAGCGGCCCGCCAGCAGGGGACAATCAAGATCTTTCACCTCAACAACACGGGCTAGGGCGAAGGCTTTCCGCCGTTGACATTCAAGGTTTCGCCCACCACATAGCTTGACTCGGAGGACGCAAGGAAGACGTAGGCCGGGGCCAGCTCGGTGGGCTGTCCTGCGCGACCTAAGGGGGTGTCCTTGCCAAACTCCGGCAGCTTGTCCTTTGGCTGTCCATCCGAAACCTGCAATGGGGTCCAGATCGGGCCTGGAGCAACGGCGTTGACCCGAATACCCTTGGGTGCCAACTGCTCGGCGAGGCCCTTGGTGAAATTGTTGATCGCAGCCTTGGTGCTCGCATAGTCCAGCAGAGTCGACGACGGGCTGTAAGCCTGAATCGATGTCGAGTTCACGATGCTCGATCCGGGCTTCAGATGCTTCAGCGCTTCACGGGTGATCCAGAAGAACGAATAGATGTTCGTCTTGAAAGTTTCATCCAACTGCTCATCGGTGAGGTCCTCAAGACGCTCGACCGCAATCTGCTTGCCGGCATTATTCACAAGGATATCTAGGCCACCCAGCTGTTCGGCGGCATCGTTCACGAGTGAACGGCAGAAAGCCGCATCGGTCAGGTCGCCCGGAAGCTTGACAGCCTTCTGGCCGCTCTCTTCGATGAGGCGCGCCACCTCGACGGCGTCGGGCTCCTCGACGGGGAGGTAGGACAACGCGACGTCGGCACCTTCGCGGGCGAAAGCGATAGCGACGGCAGCGCCGATACCGGAGTCCGCTCCGGTGATAAGAGCCTTGCGCCCCTTGAGGCGGCCGGTGCCACGATAAGAGGTCTCGCCGCGGTCCGTTTGTGGTTCCAGATCCCGATCCAACCCGGGTTCGGGCTGGTCCTGCTTGGGGGCCGAGATGCTCGGGAAACGAGTCACCGGATCCTGGAAGGTGTACTGGTCAGTCGTTGAAGTCTTATCAGTCATGCGTTCCTCACTAGCCGTGCGTACGTACGATACGGTCTGTGCAGGCCAACCGGGAGACGGATCGAATACCGCCCTCCCCGAAAGCTAAGCCTACTGACTATCCTAGGACGTACCCACCCATCAGACAAGGCAGTGCGGGGAAGCTAGAAGATCTGAGCGAAGAATCCCGCACCAATACTCGCCACGAGAGCGATAATGAGAAGCCAGACGATGGGCACACGGTATTTGTTGATGTAGCGCATGGTCCCCCAGTCTAGGCGAGCCTGGCAGCTTGCCGCCGAGCGGAAATAATTCACCACCTCCCCACGCTGCAAAGGGGTATGGACAAGCTGATAGCAGTTACTGGATCGACCGGGGCCATCGGCGGCGCTACGGCACGCATTCTTGCTGCGTCCGGGCTCGCACTTCGCCTGCCGGTCCGAGACCTCGGCCGCGCACCGGCGCTGCCGGGCGCAACCGCCGCTGAGTGCAGCTACGCGGACCGTTCGGCAGCCGTGACAGCTCTTGAGGGTGTCCACACCCTCTTCATGGTCTCAGCAAGCGAATCCAAAGATCGCGTGGAGCAGCATCTGACCTTCGTCGACGCGGCCAGTGAAGCCGGTGTGCAGCACATCGTGTACACCTCATTTTTTGGTGCCGCCCCGGACGCCACCTTCACCCTCGGGCGCGACCATTGGGCCACCGAGGAACACATCCGCCGTTCCGGGATCGCCTACACCTTCCTCCGCAACAATCTGTATCTGGACGTCCTACAACATTTCGCCGACGACGACGGCGTCATTCGCGGCCCCGCTGGCAACGGGCGATTGGCCGCGGTGGCCCGGGCGGACGTGGTGCAGGTGGCCGCCGTTGTCCTTAGGGATGCCGCCGCCCATGCGGGCAACACCTATGAGCTGACCGGCCCCACGGCGCTAACCCTGGCGGAGGCTGCAGCGATCATTTCGCAGGAAACCGGCCGGGAGGTCACTTACCGGGCCGAATCGGTCGGTGAAGCGTACGGTTCCCGGCAGCACTTCGGCGCGCCCGACTGGCAGCTCGATGCCTGGGTCAGCACCTACACAGCAATTGCCGAAGGAGGGCTGGCCCGGACCACCACCACGGTGCAGGATCTGACGGGTCAACCAGCACTGGATCTCGCTCAAGTCCTCCACGGCGACCGCTAGGCTCAAAGGATGCGCAGAGACTTCAGCAGAGACAACACCTCGACGCGTGACTTTTACCGGCTGCTCACCTCGACGGTGGTACCCCGCCCGATCGCCTGGGTGTCGTCCCGGTCAGCGGCAGGCGAGGACAACCTGGCGCCGCACTCATTTTTCACCATCGCGTCGGTGGACCCCCCGATGGTCGCTTTCACATCGGTAGGGCGGAAGGACACCCTGCGCAACATTGAGGAAACCGGCGAGTTTGTCGTCAATCTCGCGCCAGAGCAGCTGTTCGAGCAGATCAACGCCACCGCCACGAATTTTGACCGGGAAGTCAGCGAGTTCGACGCCGCCGGTCTCACCCGGGAGCCGAGCCACACGGTGACGCCCCCACGACTGCGGGAGTCTCCGGTCGCCCTGGAGTGCAAGCTACATCTGGTGCAGCCCATCGGGGATTGCTTTGTGGTTTTCGGCGAGGTGACCCATGCAGCCATTTCCGAGGACGTCCTGGACGGGACCCACCCACTGATGGACCGCCTCAAACCACTGTCCCGGCTAGGCCGCGATGAGTGGGG
>NZ_ASZW01000117.1:0-3567 GCF_000468215.1 Arthrobacter sp. CAL618
CGGCCGTTGGTGGTGCGAGTGAATCAGTTGGGCTGACTAGACCGCTTAGAGCTGTCCGGTTTCGGAACGGCTCGGCTGCGGGACGTTGTCGCCGTCGAATGCATAGATCCCGATGAAGGCTTCGGTTGGGTCACCGTTTTCGTCAAAGGTGATCGGGCCGGAGATACCGTCATAGTCGATGTCTTCGCCGTCGCGCAGAAGGGTCACGCAAGCCGCGAAGTCGTAGCACTTCTCGCCTTCGCCGGTGACACCCTGAAGTTCGGCTGCAATTGCTGCACCATCGGTTGAACCTGCTGCTTCAGCTGCCAACGCGACAACATTCGCAGCGTCGTAGCTTTCACCTGCATAGCTCCAGCTGGTGAGGGCGGGATCGATTTCCAGCAAGGCCTCCTGGAAGGCATCACCGGTGAAGGGGCCAGGAATGGTTCCCTGAGCACCTTCCATGGTTCCTGGATCCAGATCCGCACTGTAGTCGGCCGTGTTGCCGTCCACCAGGAACAGGGTGCTTGGATCAATGCCCTGAGCCGTCAAGAGCGGCACAATGCTGGTTGCCTGGTCGAAGCTGATGACTACGATGGCGTCCGGCTCGGTAGCTACCACTGCATCAACCTGGCTGCTGAACTGTGAGTCACCCTCGTTGAACATCTCGTTGGCGACCACCTGGCCACCAGCCCCTTCAACTGCCTCGCTGATGAAGCCCTGAAGCCCGGTGCCGTAGGCATCGTTCAAGGTGACCATGCCGACCGTCTGGGCGCCACATTCCATGATGTAGTTGCCGAGCACGCGGCCCTGCAGCACATCTGAAGGTGCGGTGCGCCAGTACAGTCCGTTGTCATCCCAGTCGGTGAAGTCGGGAGCAGTGTTCGCAGGCGAAATCTGGATCACGCCAGCTCCGGTGATCTGGTTGATCACGGTTCGTGAAACACCTGAGGATGCGGCGCCGATGATGGCGCTGACGTCCTGAGACAGCAGATCCGTCACAGACTGGGTGGCAATGTCGGTGGTCGTGTCACCCGAGTCGCGGTGGATGATCTCGACGTCCTGGCCGAGCACACCGCCAGCCTCGTTGATCTCCTGAACGGCGAGGTTGGTGCCAGCAATTTCGGGCGGACCGAGGAACGCTAGAGCACCTGTGGTTGGAAGGAGCGTTCCCAGGACCAGTGGTGTGTCGGAGGTGGTAGTCGCCTCGGGAACAGCGGACGGGTCCCCCTTCGGGTTGGCCTCGGGCGCTTCGCCACCCTGACTCTCCGGGCAGCTGAGCCCGGTTGCAGCGGCAGGGGCGGCTGAGGTTTCGCCGCCGTCTCCTTCAGGAGTGGATCCGCCGCAGGCAGATGCAAAGAGCGCGATGCCCAGCCCCAAGGCAGCGACCTTTGCCGCGCGAGGTGCATTGTCTCCAATGCCGAACCGCACGGAGTTGCGTGTTGCAGTCATGTATGTTTTCTCCTCGACCGAAAGGCATTCTGTGCCTTTGATGCGATCACCAGGTGTTCCTGGTATGTAGAAAAGCTAATGCAAAAATGTGTCAAAAATAAGCAAAAACGGTCACATCCTTGTAACGCTCGCCACAGAGGGGTACAACCACCCGGAGTTTCGCGTTCGTACACGCGGCTTCGTGGTGCCCCAGGTCAGACTCGAACTGACACTGAACAGATTTTAAGTCTGGTGCCTCTGCCATTGGGCTACTGGGGCGTGACGGGCTGAATCGTCGTCTCTAGCCTACGTGATCGTTGCACCACACGTGGTCCGAGCGGAGCCAATCCATCCCGGCGACTGGTCACGTCACTGCGGGTCGGTCCGCCACGCGTTCCCCGTTAAAAGGTGATGGCGGCACCCGCTCCAGGAGCCGGTGCCGCCGTTAGTTCCAGTCAGTCAGCTGAACCTATTTCCTGGCTGGCTCACTATAGGAATCACTTTTCGCTGCACCGGCGCTGGAGGGAGCTTCAGCCTTCTTCGGCGGCGGCGTCGCGGCCTCACGGAACTGACGCTTGGGCGTCTGCAAATCCATCAGCTGGGTGGTGTCCCGTCCGAAGACGAAGCTCAGAATCCAGTTGAAGACCACTCGGAACTTACGCTCGAACATCGGCATCGCCATCCCGTGATAGCCACGGTGAGCCAACCACGCGGGGAGTCCTCGCATGCCGAAGCCCATGATGTTGGCAACACCCTTGTACTGCCCGAAGCCAGCCACAGCACCGAGGTTTTTGTGCTTGTATTCCTTGACCCTGCCGACGCCGTTGTTCTGCGCGTAGATGTTCTTCGCGAGGAGTTTGGCCTGGCGCACAGCGTGTTGGGCGTTGGGAACGCAGAATCCGCCGACGCCGCCGCCGGTGAGGTCTGGAACTGCGGCGACATCGCCTGCGGTCCACGCACCCTCAAGGGGGCCGTCGTCACCGGTGATCCGCAGTTCGGCGTTGGCGCGAATACGGCCACGCTCGTCGATCGGGAAGTCGGAGGACCTGACCATCGGGTTGGCCTGAACCCCAGCGGTCCAGATCAGGGTGTCAGTCTCGAACTCGTCCGCTGGAGTCTTGTCCGGCATATTGATCAGCTTCAGCCGGCCATCCACCGCGCTAGCCAACGAGGTATTCAACTTGACCTGAATTCCTCGGGACCTTAGGTGGGCGACCACCCACACCGCCTGGGATTCAGTTACCTCGGGCATGATCCGTCCCATGGCTTCCACCAGGACGAACCTCAGGTCCGAGTGCTCAAGCCGGTCGTTTTTCTTGACCGCCGCCCGGGCCATGTCCTCGATTTCGGTGATGGTTTCAATACCGGCGAATCCGCCGCCAACCACAACGAAGGTCAGGGCACGGTCGCGCTCCGGTCCGGCCGCCATCAGCGAGCCGGTCTCGATCCGCTCCAGCATCTGGTTGCGCAGTGCGACAGCTTCCTCGATGGTTTTCAGGCCGATCCCCTGGTCCTTCAACCCTTCAATCGGGAAGGTCCGGGTGATGGAACCGGCGGCGACGACGACATCGCGGTAGGTCAGCTCGAACGGTTCGCTACCGTCAGCCGGGGCGACCGTTGCAGTACGGCGGGCGTGGTCGATGCCGGTGACCTTGCCGGTGATCAACTCGGTCTGCTTGAGGTGGGTGCGGTGCGAAACCACTGCGTGGCGGGCTTCAATGTTGCCACCGGCCACCTCGGGGAGGAACGGCTGGTAGGTCATGTAGGGCAGCGGGTCCACCAGGGTGACAATGCCACCGTGGGACTTGATCTTCTTCTGTAGCTTGTGGGCCACATAGAGACCTACGTAGCCGCCACCGACTACAAGAATGCGCGGACGATCGGAGAACTGTTGATTCAGTGCCATGCCTCGATGGTACCGGACTTTGTGAAAAAGTTCACTAAGTTTACGTTGAGCCTTGAGCCCGGCCAACAGGATCAGTGTCTAGGGCCGAGGTTCGGCGGCCGCTTCCAGAGAATCCGTGTCGGTATTCTCGTCCATCGGGTTGGACAAAGCGGCCCTCCGCGCACGGACGACTGCGAAGGTCCCAGCGGCAAGGACCACCACTATCAGGCCGCCAAAACCCAGCACGATCGACGCGGGAAGCCCGCCGGAGG
>NZ_ASZW01000118.1:0-3490 GCF_000468215.1 Arthrobacter sp. CAL618
GGCTGGAGCATCGGCCTCGGGTGGGGGTGCTGGAGCTCCTCTGCGGTAGATCTCGATATATTCGGCCATCGAACCCAGGAGGTTTTCCTCGGGGACGGCAATCTCGGCATTAACCGCCGCTGCCACGTCGAGGATCCCGTAGCCGTAGATAGTGTCGCGTTCCTCGCCCTCGGCGCCGGCCTCCTGGGCCGTCAACAAAATCCGGTTGACGACCTGGGCCGCGGAGAGGTCAGGGTACTTCGAACGGATCAGCGCGGCGGTTCCAGCGACCAGAGGCGCAGCTCCCGAGCTGCCCGACCAGTCGGCGTACACCCCACCCGGCAGGGCTCCCACCAGGTTCTCAGCAGGAGCAGCGACCCCGATACTGATTCCCTCGGATGAGGATTCGCGGCTCGCTTGGCCCTCCCGGTCCAGACCAGCGACGGCAAGAACGCCCGGCATGGTCGCCGGAGCACCCACCTGCAGGGAGCCTCCCGCACGGTTACCCGCGGCGGCGACGATGACGACGTCGTTTTGCTCGGCGTAAAGGAAGGCCTCGTCCCAGCTCTCCGGCCAGGTCGGTGAGGTGCTTCCAAGCGACATGTTGATCACCTGGGCTCCGTTGTCCACCGCCCAGCGCACAGCGTTCGGGATCTGGGCGTCGATACTGATGCCCGCTGGATTGGGTCCCTTGGTTTCGCCTTCAATCCAGACGGACACGGCCAACAGCTCTGACTCAGGTGCCACTCCGACAATCCCGTCCGATCCCCGACCGTAGGTATCGGGGCCGGACGTAGCGACCGGTTCGGGCGACGGCGACTCGTCAGCGGCATCTTCGTCATCGGATGGTGAGGGGCTGGGCGGAGGATCGGGCAGGTGCCCGCGGCCGGCCAGCAGGCTGGCGACGAGAGTGCCGTGCTCAGCAACCTCGCCGATGCCGAGCTGACCGTCGGGTTGCCCCGACCCCGAAACGTCGCTGCCGCCTACCACCACTCCCTCAAGATCGGGATGTGAACCGTCCACGCCACTGTCGATGACAGCGACCCGGACTCCCTCGCCCTTGGTGGTTTCCCAGGCTTCGACGATCCCGTAGTCTTCCAGCCAGTATTCGCGTTCCCGCAGGTCATCTGCCTGAGCCGGGAGGGCAGGAAGCAGTGCTGCTGCGACAGCCACACCGAGCAGGCAAGCCGTGGCTCGCAACCGGGAGCCGAAAGCTCCGCTGGGGTTGGTCACTGGGTGGTTTTCCTGTTCTGGCTGAGGGCAATTCCGTCAAGAATATCGTGCTCGCTGGCGACAGAGGTTTTCACCCTGCCCCCGGTGGCATCGGCAAGGTGGGCGGTGATGGTGCGCCAAATCAATGCGCCGGCACCGATCACATCCACCCGGCCCGGGTGCATGTACGGCAGGGCGGCGCGGGATTCCCTGCTCATTGCCAGCAGCTCGGTGGAGGCCCGCCAGACCCGCTCCTGGTCCAGTTCTGCGCCATGAATGTCCGCCGAGCTGTACCCCGGCAGGTCCAACGCATGAGCGGTGATGGTGGTGATGGTTCCTGCCACCCCTATCAGCCGGCTGACCCGGTCAAATGGCACGTCCTGTGAAGCCTCGGCGATCAGGCGTCGGACCTCGGTTTCCATGGTCGCGATCTCCTGAGCAGTGGGCGGGTCTGCGGCCAGGTAGCGCTCAGTGAATCGCACGCACCCCATATCCATGCTGCGTGAGGCCGTCACCCCTGCTGAAGTGCCGACGACGAATTCGGTGCTTCCACCGCCCAGATCGACGACGAGCGCCAGCGACTCATCGGCCGGGGAGGCCGCCGCGGGAAGCACGCTCAGCGCACCATCGAATGACAGTGCGGCTTCTTCAGCCCCGCTGACCACTTCCGGCGCTACCCCCAGCAGCGCGCTGATGCCCGAGGTGAATTCTTCACGGTTCTCGGCATCCCTGGTCGCCGAGGTGGCGACGAACCGAATCCGGTCGGCTCCGTGCAGACCGATAAGTTCAGCGTATTCGCGGACCGCGGTGAAGGTGCGTTCGAGCGCGGCCGCGGACAACCGCCCGGTGGTATCCACTCCCTCCCCGAGCCTGACCACGCGCATGAGACGCACGACGTCGGTGAGGGACCTGCCGTCGTCGTCCACGTCAGCGATCAGCAGTCGGATGGAATTGGTGCCGCAATCGATGGCGGCTGTGCGGATCATGGTTTCTCCGGCGTGTTTGCGTCGGTGCCGGTGGGTGCTGTGCCGGTGCTGGCCGTCGTCGCTTCAGCCGCGTCGGCAGCCGCACGACGCGAGGCGCGTTTCGCGTCGATTTCCTCTGGGCTGAGGTTCTGGGTGCGGGTGTGCCGGCTGAGTTCGCGGTCCGGCGCCGAGCCGGCCGTGTCCCAGGCACCGGAGCAGTAGCAGGTGTCCCGGGTCCACCACTGGGCAATACCTTCAACCGCTTCGTCGCCGAGCGGGTTGACACCCGGGCCGGCCGCCAGTGAGTGTCCCACCAGGACGTGGAGGCATTTGACCCGGGTGGGCATTCCGCCGGCTGACACGCCGTCGATCTCCGGAACAGGACCCGTCCCTGACCGGTCGCCGATGGCTTTACGGACACGAAGGTACTGCTCGTGCGCCGACTGGTACTTCTCGGCGAGCCCCGGGTCGTGTTCAAGCCGTGCCGTCATCTCGGCCATCAAGCCCGACGCTTCAAGGCGGGAGACCGCAGCAGTGATCACCGGATGCGTCAGGTAGTAGGTGGTGGGAAAGGGGATGCCGTTGGATAGCCGGGGGGCGGTGGTCGCCACCAGCGGGTTGCCGCAGACACAGCGAGCACCAATTTCGACGACGTCGCGCACGGGACGGCCAAGTTGGCGGCTGAGGGTTTCCAGATCGGATGTGGTCAGCTCGGTGCCGGGTGCAGCGTCCATATCGGGGCCCAACCTTTCGTGGTTGAAGTTCGTGGAGGGAGATGAGGTGCGGTGTTCCGGGACCTGCACCGGGAATGATGAGCGCGGGTGCGGGCGCTAGGAGTCTGTTGCAGACCGCTCAATGGAGTCCCAGAGCGCATCGACCCAGGGGAGATCCTGCGGGGCGTCGCCGGAGGAGCCGACTGCTTCTTCGCCTGGTTCGGTGTCGCCGACCACCACATAGCGGGTCTCACCGGGCATTACCAGGAAAATTCGTTCGCGGGCCTGGGCCTTGATATAGGCGGGGTCCTCCCAGCGGGCGAGCTGCCGCTGGGATTCCAGTTGGGTTTCCTCCAGGGCGGCAATCTCGTCCCGCAGAGTGTTGAGCTCGCCCTGCTGGAGCAGGTAGGTTCGCACCGATGGCGCCAGGAGCACCGTGATGGTCACCAGCACTACCGCCAGCGCCAAGAGCCGACCGGAGAAGGATTTGGCCGGAATGGGCTTGGCATCCTCGGCCGGCACAATTGCTGGCGCTTCACGCCGGAACGGTTGGCGTGCCCGCCGGATGGTGCCAGCGAGTTGCAGCCGCTGCTTCGCCCGTTCCTCTGACGGGGTCAGAGG
>NZ_ASZW01000119.1:0-1686 GCF_000468215.1 Arthrobacter sp. CAL618
GGTTGTTGGTAGTGCCAGTAGCCTTCGGTTTTGAACATGTGGTGGCGTTTACACAAAGACGCCAGGTTTGAATAGGACGTTTTGCCGCCTTGGGACCAGGGGGTGGTGTGGTCGAGTTCGCAGAACACCGCCAACCGGTTACATCCCGGATGCCGACACGTCCCATCCCTGACCCGGACCGCATCCTTCAGGTCCTGCGGAACCCGGTACGTGGTCGCATCAGCGCCCAGCCTGGCCCCGGTGAAGGGGTGGGTGAGGATCCTGGTGAACGATGGTGCGTGCCCGGCGAGCTTCCGGGCGGTCTCGGGATCAATCGGACCGTACCCTTCCAGTTCACCCGGGGTGTCCCCTCCGAGGAGAGTCATCACCGGGACCGTGACGAACACCTTCGCCTGCACGCCCCAATACACGCTGGCCTCCCCCTGCTGACTGGGGCTGGTGTTCGTCCGGGATCCTGGGTCGGTCCCAGCGGCAGCAGCGGGGTCATCTCCTGGGTCGGTCCCAGCGTCAGCACCAGGGTGAGCGCCGGGGGCAGCAGCTGGGTCGGGTGCTTCATGCATGTGTCCGGTGGGTCCGGCACTGGTGAGGACATCCACCAGAACATCGGCCCTGAGCTGGGTGAGAGTCCTGGCCTCGTCGGGGCCCTGCAAGGCCCGGGCTGCGGTATCGACCCGGTGGAAAATCCCGGCCGCCTGTTCGGAGGGCAGGTACGCGGCGAGCCAGGCCATCCCGTCGTGGGCGCCGTTCAGGACCACCTCGCGTTCCCGGAGAGCTTTCCGGTGCCGGCTACTGATGGGTTCGGGGTGAAGTTTTTCGCGTAACCGGTGGGCCTGGCGGCAGAACTTCGTCACGGTGGTCTGACCGGCCAACGCGATCAGCCTGGTTTCATAGGCGGCGGCGAGAGCGGGGTCGGTGTCGGGCATGTCTGTGGCTTCTTCGACAACGGCCCAGGCATGGCGGCGTGAGAGTCTGCCGTCCTCTAACGCGTTCAACGTGGCCGGGTAGTGGCGGGTCAGCAGGGTGCTGTGTTCGACCAGGAACCCGGCGGTCCGCTCCGGCAGGTGCAACGTGGCGCCGATCTCGGCTGCGGCCAGGGTTTTCTCAAACCCGAAAGCCCCGCGGCCGCAACGGGTTTGCTCGGTTTGCAGGTCCAGGATCCGGGTAACCAGTTTCGCTTCCTGGGCATCGAGCCATGACCGCGCCTCGGCGACGTCATTCAACGCATCCAAGACCTGGGCAGAGTCAAGGCCGGCCGGGGCGGCGAGCCCGAGTTGGCCGGTCAGGGCGGGAGGTTCGTCGCTGGAGCGCACCCGCTCGCCGGGCACGAAGGCCATTCCCCAAAAATCCGATGCCTCATCATCCGCATCGGTCGAACCCGCAGCCTCAGCCTCCGACTCCGGCGGTTCAACAGTGGGTGCTGTCCACACCGCGTCCACGCCTAGCGGTCCCTCCGGACCATACCCAGCAGAAGACCCAACAGAAGCCCCGGAGGAAGACGCCGCAGAAGCGCCGGCGTGAGTTCCCGCAGTAGACCCCGTGGCCGTGTTCGCGGGCCCGCTGGTCGAGGCGGAATCCGCGCCGGATTCGGGAGGGATTCCCGATCCGGGAGCAGAAGCTGCACTGCTTTTCATACCCCAATTCCATCATCGAGCACCGACAGTATGAGGGGAAAATAGGGGGCCCGGA
>NZ_ASZW01000120.1:0-5314 GCF_000468215.1 Arthrobacter sp. CAL618
GCAGTCCAGGGCGCGGGGCATTCTCTTTGGTCCACAGCAGGCAACCGTCGGCGTCGGTCCGGTGGCCTTTCGAGAAGGGCGGTGGTCGTTACCTCATGAAGACTCTTTGGGTGGGGTGACGTTGGTCGGAGTGAAGATTGCCAGGAGCGCACCGATCTCCTGATGCGCTGTGGCTGGGTGACGGAAGTGCTGGGTGGGCTGGACGACGTATCGGGTCCGGCGGCCTTCCCGCACCCGTTGGAGGTAGCCGGCGTCCTCCAGGTCAGCAAGGATGTGCAAAGTTGCTCTGGCCGTGATGCCAACGGTGGCAGCGATGTCCTCGACGAGGGCGCGGGAGTTCGCAGTCACCGCCAAAAGTACATGGCCGTGATTAGTGAGAAATGTCCACGGTGGACGCTGGGCGGGGACCGTGCTCGGGGTCTTCGCCCTGGTGACCGGGTTCTCCATTGCCGTTCTCGTGTTGTCTATTCCGGACATTGGAGTAGTTCTTCCCTTCGACGTATTGGGAGTTGCTTCGAACAAGTTTGCCGGATGCTTTCTGATGGCATCCAGGTGAACGATTCTTACACCTCGGATGGCTCGCGTGGGTAGTTCAAGGGGGGTGACGACGGCAGTAGCGCCCGATTTGCGTACCGCACGGGCCAGGGCCGTCGTCAGGGCAGGGCGTGAACGCCTGAGCGACCAACTGCCGTGCCAGACAACGCGCGTGGAACTGGAGAACCCTGCTGCGTCCAGTATCGGCCGCGCCAAAGCTGCCAGGGATTCGGCTTCACGCAATGCTCGCTGATACATCCTCGCTACGATCGCCGGATCGGCGGTGAACGGCGGTCGCTGGATGGGGACGAAAAAGAGCAACGGAGAGCCTAACTCTGAAGCCACCCCGACTGCGCTATGCGCCAGGACGGTGACATCTGAATCATGGGTGATGACAGCGGCGACGGGACGACACAAAATGAATGCGGCTCCGGTCATCGTACGCCGCCACCCTTAGTCGCTGACTCCGGGTCAACCTCGTCGGTGGGGTCGCGAACGTCTTCATCAGTGTCCTTGCCGGTGCCTCCGGCGTCGACCGAAGACCCGCCGAGCTCCCTCCTGCGCCCCCGCCAGACCGGCTCCAGCTCCGCGTTCTCTTCCTCCGTGGCGACCCGGAAAGGCGGATCCGTCGGTTGGGGGATGGATTTACGTCCCTGCCCTCGGGTCGCGCGCAGGCTGGCGACGACGGAAACCGCGATAATCGTTGCAACCACCGCCAGCGAGAAAGTCGTGGGGATGTAGAACAGATCGATTTTGAGGAGCATCTTGATGCCGACCCAAATCAGCACCAGGGCCAATCCGACCTTCAGATAGATGAAACGGTGGATCATATCCGCCAGCAGGAAGTACATGGCGCGCAGACCCAGTATGGCGAAGGCGTTGGCGGTGAAGACCAGGAACACTTCATCAGTAACCGCGAAGATCGCCGGGATCGAGTCGACGGCGAAAACTACATCGGTGAACTCAATCAATACCAGCACTGCCAGGAGCGGAGTGGCCAGCAGTACACCGTTGCGGCGTACCAGCAGCTTTTGTCCGTGGTACGCCTCGCTCATTGGCACGAAGCGTCGGAACCCGCGCAACACCAGTGACTGTTCGGGGTTCAAATGGTCGTTTCGCTGGCGGATCATCCGATACCCGGTGTAAAGCAGGAATGCGGCAAAAACGTAGAGGATCCAGGCGAAGTTTTGGATCAGCACGGCACCGGCGGCGATGAAGATCCCGCGGAATACAAGTGCGCCCAGCACACCCAGGAACAAGACCCGGTGCTGAAATTCTCGGGGTACGGCAAAGTAGCTGAAAATGATAGCCCAGACGAAGACGTTGTCTACCGAGAGGGATTTTTCAATGAGATACCCGGCGAAATACTGCTGACCAAACTCAGCACCCCAGTTCATCCAGATCAGCACACCGAAAGAGACCCCGAAGGCCACCCACACACCTGACCAGACAGCTGCCTCTCGAACCCCGATGACGTGAGCCCGCCGGTGAGCTAAAAGGTCGATAGCCAGCATGACAACGATGAAGCCGAGTACCGCAGCCCAAATCCAGAATGGGACATCCATGAAATTCCTCCGATCGAATCGATCGGAGGTCTCTCCCAGCCCTCAAAGGGCTTGTCTGCCGGGCCACCGTGGGGCCGTAATGACGACGGGACTATTAGGGGGTACTCCCCTCCGTGTACTCAACAAGTGAATCACAGTTCATGTTTTGCCGTCAAGGATCATCGTTGTGCAGTCGACTTCTCGACAAAGGGCGGTGAAAGAGAAAAAACCCCCGGATTATCCGGGGGTTTTAGCTGGTGGCTCCGACCGGCGTCGATCCGGTGACCTTTCGATTTTCAGTCGAACGCTCTACCAACTGAGCTACAGAGCCGTGCAACTATCCTACGACAGTCACCGCGGTCAACCAGTCGAAACTGATGAACCTGAGCGACCCTGACGGGACTTGAACCCGCGACCTCCGCCGTGACAGGGCGGCGCGCTAACCAACTGCGCTACAGGGCCTTGCTTTTTTGCAAGAGCTTCAGCCTACCAGCATCTCTGCCGCTTCTTGACCGCCTCGAAGTGCTCCGAAACCAGCCTGCTCTTGCGTACCCCCAACGGGATTCGAACCCGTGCCGCCGCCGTGAAAGGGCGGTGTCCTAGGCCGCTAGACGATGGGGGCCAGGACCACACGAGGCAAGAATTTTCCCCTGCTGTGGACCTATAAAACTATAGGGCCTGTTTGGCGATTCCACAAAACGAACCCGTCGGCGGGCCTGCCCCGACGGTACAGTCGTTGGTGTGCCCATCGAAATGACCCTTGCAGACTTCGAGTCAGCCGTGGATGACGCGATCGACCAGATCCCCGAAGATTTGATGCGCACCATGAACAACGTCGCCATCTTTGTGCGTGAAGAGTACGAGCCGGGCCCCGGCGAGGATCCGGACACCGAACTCCTCGGGCTCTACGAAGGCACCCCATTGACCGAACGGGATTCCTGGTGGGACGCGGGATCCCTCCCGGACAGCATCAGCATCTTCCGGCAGCCGTTGTTGCGGCACTGTGACAGCCGTGAAGAACTCATTGACGAAATCCTGATCACGGTTATCCATGAGGTGGCCCACCATTTCGGGATTGACGACGCGCGGCTGCACGAGCTCGGTTGGGGATAGTCCTGCTCGCACATCCTCGACCCGACAGCGGATACTTGTTTTTATGAACGGGCACGATCACGGATTACCCCAGGGCACGGCGACCGGCAAGCATCGCCGGAAGCTGGTCATCGTCGTCGCAATCACCCTGACGATTGTGCTGGTCCAGGTGGTCGGGGCCATCTGGTCCGGGTCACTCGCCCTGCTCGCCGATGCCGGGCACATGCTGTCCGACGCCACCGGCGTCTCAATTGCCCTCCTCGCTTCCTGGATAGCCACCCGCCCCGCCACCCGGCGAAGTACCTACGGGTACCAGCGGGCAGAGGTCCTGGCGGCACTCGCAAATGCGATCATTCTGGTGGTGATCGCCGTCGTGATCCTGATCGAAGCGCTACGCCGCTTCAACACGAGCCCCGACATCCGTTCCGACATCATGATCATCACGGCTGTGGTTGGTGCCGTCGCCAACCTCGTCTGCCTGCTCATTCTCCGTCGAGGGCAAGCCGAAAGCCTCAACCTCCGCGGCGCGTACCTGGAGGTGCTCGGTGACCTGCTGGGCTCCGTAGCGGTGATCGTTGCCGCCGTCGTGATTGCAACGACCGGCTATCTTCCCGCCGACACCTTCGCGTCGATAGCCATCGCGCTGATGATCCTGCCGCGGGCCTGGAGCCTCCTCAGGGATGTCATCAACGTACTGCTCGAATCGGCGCCGAAGGGTGTGGACTCGGAGATGATTCGCAGTCACATCCTTGGGGTGCACGGCGTCGTCGGCGTCCATGACATTCACGCGTGGACTATCACCTCCGGTGTGCCGGTGTTTTCAGCCCACGTGGTGGTAGACGAAGCCACCCTCAACGCAGACGGCGTGGACCGAGTGCTCGATCGGCTGACCCACTGTCTCCGTAACCATTTCGATACCCAGCATTGCACCTTCCAGATCGAGCCTGCGGAGCACGCCATTCACGAAAGCCGCCAGCACGCTTGAATTTCCAACGCTTTCGCGACACGCCGTGATCAAACGTCATCAAATGACACTCCTGTTGTTTAGGGTACCTGTGTGACTAATGTTGCTAAAGTGACATGCATCCCATTACTGTCGTGACTGTTGTGTAATACGCCGCGCGAAGATTTGGGGAATAGTGCAGTCATCAGGAAAGCGGCGCATGCGCTCCTTTAGAGCAGTCGGTGTCCTCGCCACGACAGTCCTACTCAGTGGTGTTGGCTTGGCTCCGGGAGTGGCCGCCCCCGAGACGAACGCAATCCCCACGGAAGCCGAGATCGCCGACGCGCTGGACAGCACGACGGCGAAAGCCGCATTGGTGGGCGAGATCGAAGGAATCCTCGCCGAAGCCACGGCAAACCTTCAGGATGCACAGACAACGGCGATGCAGTCTCAGGGTGCCTACATTGATGCACTCGCTGCCCTGGACGAGCGACGCGCCACCGCCGTTGCAACCACCGCCCTTGCCGAAGAGGCAGCGCTGACCCACGACGCCGCAGCAGTTGAGGTGGGGCAGTTGGCTGGCGACCTGTATCGGTCGGGCGGCGTTACCCCCGGGATGACGATGCTGCTCAGTGGAGAGAACCCCGACGAGATTATGTCCCGGGCCTCCACCATGTACGGCTTGTCAGCCAACCGGGCCGCAACCTTTACAAACGCACAGACCGCTGCCAAGACGTGGGAAGCACTCCGTCTGGACGCTGCCGCTGCCCGACAGGCGGCAGCAGACGCGGCCGAGACTGCCCAACTAGCCGGGGAAGACAACCAGCGGGCCACAGACGCCGCAGCCCAACTGGTCGAGTCGCGGCAGGCGGAGCGCACCGTTCTGGTTGACCAGCTGGCCTCGCTGCGCAACACCACAGCAGCACTCGAAGAGCAGCGCATTTCAGGGATTGAGGAGCAACAGCGCGAGGAAGAGCTTGCTCGCATCATCGCTGAGTCCGAGCGTGCCGCAGCCGCCGCGGAGACGCAGCGGTCCGAGGGATCGCCATTGGCCGTCCAGCAGGCCGCACCCGCCGCAATTCGCCCACCGGCACCCGCCTCCGAGGCGCCGGCACCTAATCCCACTACGCCAGCGGTAAATCGGCCGAGTCCCTCAGCCCCGGCGCCGTCAACACCGGCACCGGCACCGTTGACACCCGCG
>NZ_ASZW01000121.1:0-4763 GCF_000468215.1 Arthrobacter sp. CAL618
CCAGATACCCTCTTGGGTCGGGCTGAAGCCGACGCCTTCGATGGAATCACTGGCAGCGTTGATACCGATCGACTGGAACAGAGGCAGGCCATAGCCGGTGTCGAACAGGCGAGTATCGACGATGGTCTGCAGCTCCTGCTGCTCGGCTTCATCAGTGGTGACGATCAGCTCGTCCATAGCGGCCTGAGCTTCTTCATCGCAGAATCCGCTGAAGTTGGATGCGGAACCGCAGCCGTACAGCTGTGGAACTCCGGTGACGCCGACGCCGGTGCTGACCCAGCCGAAGATGACTGCGTCGTAGGTGCCGGTACCCAGAGCTGAACCCCACTCGTTGCCGGGGAGTCCGCCGTCAACAACCTGGAAACCAGCCTGCTCAGCGCTTTCGGCGATGAGGGTGTAAGCGTCAACCCGGTTGGGGTTGTCGACGCTGTACATGATGCGGACCTCAGGAGTTGCACCATCAAGGAGCTCGGTGGCACCTTCGATGTCAACTTCGTCATACTCTTCTGAACCGTTGACGGGAGTCGCTGCCTCGTAGCCGGGGGTGCCGACGTCGAAGATGTGCGAGTCGCGGTGGTCAGCTTCTGGATCCAGCTGGGCAATGGTTGACGCAACGATCGCGTCGCGAGGAATCGTCTTCATGAACGCCTTGCGAACGTTCTCGTCTTCGAAGACACCGCTGTAGTTGAGGTCAAGGTGATCGAAGGAGAGCTCGTCACCTTCGAAGATGTTGACGCCGTCAATGGCTTCGAGCGACGCGAGAGTGTCAGCTGATGCCTGTGGCTGGATGACGTCGACGTCGCCGTTCTGCAGGCCCTGGACCTGAGCAGTGGCGTCACCGATGTAGCGGATGGTGATTTCGTCGAGCTGGGTCTCGGGGCCCCAGTTGTAGTCCTCGTTCTTGACCAGGGTCATCGACTGGTCAGGAGTCATCGAGTCAACGATGTACGGTCCGCTGGACAGGTACATGGCTGGATCGTCAGGAAGGGTGGTGGTGTCGAAGGCAGTGTTCCAGATGTCAGCGACTGGCTGAAGGTCGGGACGTTCCTGAGGATTCTCCGGATCACCTTCGGGGGTGTTCTGGATGAGTTCGATCAGGGCAGCTTCGTCTGCAAGTCCGGCCTGGGTTGCGACAACGTGGGCTGGGGTGTCGATCACGCCGTAGGCGATTTCCCAGTCAGCGTAGGGCTCGGTGTACTCGATGGTGATGGAACGGCCATCTTCGCCCAATTCGGGGAGCAGTGACAGGTCCAGGCCAGCGGTGCTGGCTGCTGCGAAGTACGTGGCGCCGGTTTCTGCCTCGGCGTCGGCGTCGTCAAAGTAGCCCGAGCTGACGGCCCAGGAGAACAGGAGATCTCCGCCGTCGATCGGCTCGCCGTCGGACCAGGCGACACCCTCGTTGACGGTGTAGGTGACGGTCAGAGGATCTTCGGAAACTACTTCGTAGGATCCGAACTCTTCCCTCGGAACAACCTCAAGCTGGTCGTTGATGTAGTTGAACCCCGACTTGGTCAGGTAGCTGACCTTGCCGTTGATATCGACGTTGCCTGTGGCGCTGTCTGAGTTGAACGAGGTAAACGGGTTTACCTCGGCAACACTTACTACTCCGCCACTTGAGGCGCCGGTGTCGCCGCTCGCGTCTGGGTCAGAATTGCCGTCGCCACTGTCAGTGCTGGCGCAGGCGCTGAGTGCAAGTGCAGCGATTGCCGCGACTCCCACAGCTTTGGAAGTACGTCCGAAACGCATTCCGCCTCCTATTTCGTGTTCTGGATAGAGCCCCATGTGGTTTTACAAAGAGCTGACACGCCACTCCGGGAGGAGTGGCGTGCCTCACATGAGTAGAAGCCTAAGTGCTAATTGTTGCGGTCAGGTGTCCTAACACTCATCGCAACCGTGTTGTTACCGAGATGCAACCAAATTTGTTTCCCAGCGTTCATTCAGCGATTTCCCAGCAGTCGCCGATCAACATTATTGGCCCAGCTTTTGTGCAGGAAACCCGCTGGACACTCATCGGGCGGCAAACGCGAAGATACGCTACCAACAACATGAGCTTGGTCGGCTACCCGCCGCAGTCCTTCCGGTCGCGGCACGACTTCAGCTCACTCTCGCGAAGCGGATCCTCGTTACGCACCTTCTGCCTTGGAGACCCGCTTGTTGCTGATCAGATCTGCCTTACTCATGGTGTGCGCCCTCGTAGTAGTAGCTGGCACCCTCATCGCTCCCCCGCCAGCTACGTCGGCATCTGCTTTCAGCGACGTTCCACCAGGCACACCGTTTCATTCCGAAATCTCCTGGCTGGCAACCCATAAAATCTCCACTGGCTATGCGGACGGAACGTTCAAGCCGAGACAGCCCGTCAACCGGGATGCGATGGCGGCCTTCCTCTACCGCCTGGCAGGCAACCCTGCGTTCGCCTCGCCCAACCAATCGAGATTCGTCGACGTCCCCCTGGGATCGCAGTTCTTCAAGGAGATTCACTGGCTGGCTTCCTCCGGGATCACAACCGGCTGGTCCGATGGGACATTTAGACCGTTGCAACCAGTCCAGCGGGATGCAATGGCGGCCTTCCTCTACCGATTCGCCGTCAGCCCCCAGTTCACACCCCCACGGGCTGCAGCATTCGGTGATGTTCCGGTCGGCGTCGGGTTTCATAAGGAAATCAGCTGGATGGCTACCACCGGAATCTCTACCGGGTACCCGGGCAACGTCTTCAAGCCGCTGCAAGCCGTCAACCGCGACGCGATGGCGGCCTTTATGTACCGGACCGCCTCCCAACTGCCGCCCGACCACAGCTTGCCCTTGATACCCGTGACAAGGGATTTCAGGCTCTTCCCTTTCAGCAC
The DNA here is from genome assembly GCF_000468215.1 of Arthrobacter sp. CAL618. Classification (NCBI taxonomy): domain Bacteria; kingdom Bacillati; phylum Actinomycetota; class Actinomycetes; order Micrococcales; family Micrococcaceae; genus Arthrobacter; species Arthrobacter sp. CAL618. Next base: position 2,844 of record NZ_ASZW01000121.1, read on the forward strand.
CTCTGCGTTCTCCAATACCCGGGTGGGGCCTGCGATCAGATTCGCCAGCGCTTCGGACCCGCGACACTCAACCTTTCGCGTCGGCGGCACCAACGTCAACAGCGAACGTTGGTCCATCTCGGTTCAACAGGCCTCGCAAAGCGATCCGGTCGCCACTGTGCGTGCCGACGCCGGCGGCACCCACTCCATCAGGATCCCGCTCAACGCAACCACCACGGGTGGGACCGACCAACATATGTCGATCATCCAGCCCGACGCCCGAACCGCCTACGAGGCTTGGGGCATGCAACGGATATCTGCGACTGAGTGGACAGCCCGCTATCTCGTGAAAACCGACATTCGCGGCGAGGGAATGACGGCCGGAGCGCGGGCTTCTGGAATCAGCCATCTCCATGGCCTGATCCGGAAGGACGAACTCAAGAACCTCGACATCAACCACAGCCTCGCGATCGGTATCGACAACGCGCAGCTTAAAAGGCTCATCGTAATTGGGAGTGTAGGTAGGGTCTGAAGCCGCCTGATTCCAGGAGTGATCGAGCGATGTAGTTGGTGATGTTCCGGAATCCGAGGGCTGAGCCGCGGAGGTGTTCGAGCCGCCCATTGATGGCCTCCGTGGGGCCGTTGCTGGTGCCGGGTCGGTCGAAGAACGCGAGTACGTCGGCGGCGCGTTGTTTCAGGGTCCGGCCGATTCGGCGGATCTCGACCAGGGCTGCGGGAACGCCGCTGGTGACGGAGTTGATCACTGCCTGCATCATCTGTTTCCCTTGTGTCTTATTCGGTTCCCTGTATGCGGCGACGATCCGCTGATAGATGCCCCAAGTAGCTTCGACCTCGAGGTGTTCCTCGGACGCGAAGACGGCCTCCAAGCGTGCGTTCTGTTTGTCGGTGAGCAAATCCGCGCCGGTATGCAGGGTCCGTCGGGCCCGGTAGAGCGGGTCACCGGCACGACCCCGATGCCCGAGCGTCGCCTGCTGAACACGTTGCCGGCACCGGTCCAACCCGTCGCTGGCAAGCCGAACAACATGAAACGGATCCATGACCGGCACCGCGTCCGGGAGCTCCTCCGTGGTCGCGGTCTTGAAGCCGGTGAACCCATCCATCGCCACCACTTCCACCCCGTCCCGCCATGCCTGCGGGCGGTCTGCGAGCCAGGTCTTGAAGACCTGTTTGGAGCGGCCTTCGACCATGTCCAGCAGCCGTGCCGGGCCCGTCTTCTCGCGGATCGGAGTCAGATCAATGATCACCGTGACGAACTTGTCGCCACGTCGGGTGTGCCGCCAGACGTGTTCGTCGACGCCGATCGCGGTCACCCCGTCGAACCGCTGCGGGTTATCGATCAGCCGCCGCTTGCCCTCCGCAAGGACGGCGCTGTTGGCGGTATGCCAGGACACTCCCAGACCGGCAGCGACCCGGGACACGGTGAGGTGATCGACCACGACCGCCTCGAGCGCCCACCTGAGTCCGCGACGCGAGATCTTCGCCCGGGGCTCAGCTGCTGCGTCCGTGTCCTGTCGCCAGGTGCGACCGCACTCGGTGCACCGGTAACGGCGTATCCGCACCAGCAACGTAGTCGGCCGGTGACCGAACGGCTCATGCGCCAACCGGCGCGTCACCGTGTCACGGAGCACACCCGCAGAGCCGCAGCCTCGGCACCACGGATTTGCCTGAACGACACGGCATTCGATCACCGCCCGACCCGGGCACAGCTGCTGGCCGACGGCTTCCAAGCCGAGTTCGTCGAGCCGGCAGAACGTCGTCAGATCAGGGGCATGAAAGGTAGCGTTGAGCACGTCGAGGTCTTTCGGATGGGCAGCGTAGGAACTTCCATCATCGGAAGGCCTCGACCTCTATCCCGCCTTCGACGCGCCCACACCGATCACCCCGGCTACACCCCACCCACACTCTCGTTTACGAAGAGCC
>NZ_ASZW01000122.1:0-4186 GCF_000468215.1 Arthrobacter sp. CAL618
CCCCGGCAACCGGCCGATCGCGAACAAGACGGTGAACATCTTTTCCGGGAAGCCCATCGCCTTGTAGATCAGGCCGGTGTAGAAGTCCACGTTCGGGTACAGCTTGCGTTCGATGAAGTAGTCATCGGCCAGGGCCTTCTCTTCGAGGCGCATCGCGATGTCGAGCAGTTCGTCATTGCCGCCAAGCTTGCCGAGGATATCGTGGGCGGTGGCCTTCACAATGGTGGCGCGCGGGTCGTAGTTCTTGTAGACGCGGTGCCCGAAGCCCATTAGCTTCACGCCGTCTTCCTTGTTCTTGACCTTCTCCATGAAGTCTTCGGGCTTCATGCCCTTGCCCTGAATATCGCGGAGCATGTTCAGGACAGCTTCGTTGGCCCCGCCGTGCAGCGGGCCGAAGAGTGCATTGATACCGGCGGAGACCGAAGCGAACATGTTCGCGTGCGAGCTGCCAACCAGACGGACCGTCGAGGTGGAGCAGTTCTGCTCGTGGTCGGCGTGCAGGATCAGCAGCAGGTCGAGAGCCTTGACCATCATCGGGTCCAGGTCATACGGTTCTGCGGGCAGCCCGAAGGAAAGCCTGAGGAAGTTCTCGACCAGGTTCATCGAGTTGTCCGGGTACAGCATCGGCTGGCCGATTGACTTCTTGTGGGCGTAGGCGGCAATGACCGGGAGCTTCGCCATCAGGCGGAAGGTGGACAGCTCCACCTGCTCGTCGTCGAACGGGTCCAGTGAATCCTGATAGAACGTGGACAGCGCCGAAACGGCCGAGGAGAGCACCGGCATGGGGTGCGCATCGCGGGGGAAACCGCCGAAGAAACCCTTGAGCTCCTCATGGAGCAGAGTGTGCCGGCGGATGCGGTCGTCGAAGGCAGCCAGTTCGGTGGGGGTCGGCAGGTTCCCGTAGATCAGCAGGTAGGAAACCTCAAGGAAGCTGGAGTGCTGGGCCAACTGGTCGATCGGGTATCCCCGGTAGCGCAGGATGCCCTGGTCGCCGTCGATGTAGGTGATCGCCGAGGTGGTGGCTGCGGTGTTCATGAAGCCCGGATCGTATGTCACGGCGCCGGTCTGCTTGAGCAGCTTCGACACGTCATAGCCATTGTTGCCTTCAGCGGCATTGACCATCGGGAGGCTGAGTTTGCCTCCGTCATAGTGCAGGGACGCACCGTTTTGCTCGGTCATTGAACTCTCCTCCAGGAGTGGTGGCATGCATTGGCTTGCGACACCTTCGCACATTCAACTAAAACGCTACCGGTAGGACACCCGGAGCGCTAATCGGCATTGACCGGACCCTGGACTTGCGGGCCTACTGAACCTGCCGAGCCGCGGACAGCCGTTGGACTGCCTTATCGATGGCCTGGTCGGTGCCGGTCATCGCGACTCGGATGAATCCCCGGCCAGCATCGCCGTAGAAAGTACCCGGTCCGACGATGATCCCAAGCCGGGCGAAACGTTCCACAGTGGTCCAGGTGTCTTCGCCCGCAGTGGCCCATAGGTATAGTCCCGCCACCGAATCTTCGAGCCGTAGCCCGAAGTTCTCCAGCGCGGGGATCAGCAGGTCGCGGCGTCGCCGGTACAGGTCCTTCTGGGCTTGCACATGCTCGTCGTCGTTGAGCGCGGCGCGCATGGCTTCCTGGACCGGGAACGGCACAATCATTCCGGCGTGTTTGCGGGAGTTCACCATGTTGGCAATCAGGTCAGGATCGCCGGCAGTGAACGCGGCCCGATAGCCGGCCATGTTCGATTGCTTACTCAACGAGTAAACGGCGAGCAGGTTGCTGTGGCTGCCCCCATTGACGCGGGCATCGAGCACACTGGGCACAGATTCGCCGCCCCTGGCGCTGTCCCAGGTACCCCAGCCGAGTTCCGCGTAGCACTCGTCTGAGGCGACGACGGCGCCCAGCGCGCGGGCCTCGGTCACAACCTTCGCGAGGTCGGTGGCCGAAAGGACGCGACCCGTCGGGTTGGCGGGCGAATTGACCCACACCAGCCGGACACGCGCCCTGGTCTCCTCGTCAAGGGTGTACAGGTCATCGGCAGCGACTGGCGTGGCACCTGCGAGTTGTGCGCCGATGTCATAGGTCGGGTACGCGACGGTCGGGCGGACGACGACGTCGCCCTCTCCCAGCCCGAGCAACGTTGGCAGCCAGGCGACGAGTTCCTTGGACCCCACCGTTGGCAGGACGTCCAACGGATCAAGTCCGACAACGCCACGGCGCCGCGCGAACCAGTTGCTGACCGCGGACCTGAGCTCGTCAGTACCGTGCGTGGTGGGGTATCCCGGGGCGTCGGCCGCACCGGTCAATGCCTCCTGAATGACCGCAGGGGTTGGATCGACTGGCGTTCCAATGGACAGGTTCACAGCCCCACCGGGGTGCTGCTTCGCCAAAGTCACGTAGGGGGCCATGGCGTCCCACGGATAGTCCGGGAGGGCGATCCCGAACTGTCGGTTGCCGCCCGGGACGCTCATAGGTCGTGGGTCTGGGGCGGGAGGGCCGCGATGATCGGGTGGTCCTTGCCGATGTTTCCCAGCTTCGCGGCACCGCCCGGCGATCCGATGTCGTCGAAGAACTCGACGTTGGCTTTGTAGTACTCAGCCCACTGGTCGGGGGTGTCATCCTCGTAGTAGATGGCTTCCACCGGGCACACCGGCTCGCAGGCGCCGCAATCGACGCACTCATCCGGATGGATGTAGAGGGACCGTTCGCCTTCGTAGATGCAATCTACTGGGCATTCCTCGATGCAGGCCTTGTCCTTCAAATCCACGCACGGCTGTGCGATTACGTAGGTCACTTCCCACGCCTTTCCAGTTGGGGCTGTCGTTCCGTTTCCAGCTTAACGCAATGGCCCGGTGCAGCCGCATCGTGTCCCGGTTTAACCCTATGAGCCCCACCACTACCAATCCTGACCACTACGCTGAACAGATGGACTCCCCCGCACGCCAATTGCTCACCCTTCCCGTGGGGACCCGCGTTGTGGTCAGGTATCGCATTGACGATGGTCTCACGGATGCGCTGGGGGAGCTCGTCCAGATCGATGAGCGGACCTGCACCGTGCGGACCAGGCGCCAGGGCGACGTCGTCGTCCCCCTTGAGCTGGTGACCGCAGCCAAGCCGGTGCCTCCCCCACCCCCGCGGCGCCCCCGACGGTTCTGACCTGCACACTCGCCCACCCTGGACCCGAACGTCTGGGCCTTTCCCTCTGGAGGAGCCCGGTCAGTGGGATTGTCTAGACCTTCCCACTGACCGAAGTGGTACAACGGGATCGTGCGCGTCAAGCGCTTGCTTCACCATCCTGAGGAACAATTCTGGATGATCGACAAGCAGGGTGTAAGAGGCCCGCAGTACTGGGACCCGCCCAATCATCAGGAGATTTCCGCGCCGTCGATCCTCTTCGAAATCCGATGCGCCGACATGGAATCGGCGTCCGTCAGCCTCCACGCCGAGCACCTTCTCCACCACCAGATCGAGCCGGCCGACCCCTTTGATGTAGACCTGCGACTGGAAGCTGTATCCGGCCCGGCGAAGATGATACTTGGCCACCGTTTCGAGGATTGATTGCGAGAACGGATCGATCTGCGCGACGATCTTCCGAAGAGACCCGTCCCTGCGTCCCGTCGTTCTTCGGCGGAGAGCGAGCATGCTCACCTTGCCCATCACGACTGCCGACTCGACGATGCACAGCGCCTCGAGCTCAGGCAGGCAACGCATACACTGTACACAGATGTCGAGAACAGTCGGCGGTCTAGTTGACCGGTGAACCTTGAACACACCTTCCAGCGCTCGCCCGTGGTCAACGCAGACGTGAATCAGAGTCGGGCGGCGGAGAATCCAGAGTCCGTGGATTCTTGCGGCGCTGATACAGGCAAGATCAGCGCCGACGCTCGCCGCCAGTACGAGTGTCGGATCAGCATCAGGTAGGCAATAGACGCCGCGGATCGGCTTTGAGAGCTGACCCATTGCCACCGCGTTACGGAGTTGGTGCGAACTGACCCCATGGGCCACCAGGTCTTTCCGACGAGCAACCCCGCCCTGGGCAACCAGCAGATGATGAAGATCCATGAGTGAATACTGGCCCCGTTTACCCAGCCGCTGCCTGCTGGTCCGAGACTTTGTGGATAAATCTTCGACGGAGTTGCCACGGATCCCACTCTTCACGCCTGGTCGGTGGGAATGTCTAGACAGTCCCG
>NZ_ASZW01000122.1:4196-6549 GCF_000468215.1 Arthrobacter sp. CAL618
CCCGATCGGTGGGACCAGGGGCCCGCGGAAGCGAACCGGCTACTGAGCAACCGTGTCGGGGAGCTTCTTCATACCCCAGAAGCCCCCGCCCAGCACGGGAATGGCCGCCAGGAAGGTTCCCGCCACCCCAATCCACATTGTCGGGAGGATCCCGAGCTGTTCGCCCAGTACCCCCGCAAGCAGACCAGCGATCGGCATGACCCCCCACACCACAAACCTGATGGACGCGTTCATCCTGCCAAGCAGCCTTGGGGGACAGACCCGCTGGCGCATGCTGACCTGCATTATGTTGTAGGCCAGGACGCAAAAGGTCATCCCCGCCTCCCCCACGATGAGCAGAGCCAACGCGGCAGGCTTCGACGGCGCAAGCGCGGCCAGCGGCACCAGCATCAGGAACGCGCCGCTGGCCAGAGACGCGAGCGGGATCACAGTCCCCTCACCAATCCGTGCGGCAATCCACGGGGTTGCGAGCGCGCCCGCCAAGCCTCCCACCGCGGCGACCGAGAGGATCAGGCCAAGTGCTGCCGCCCCCAGCTCGAGGTCCCGCAGAATCAGCAGTGGCAACAGGGTGAAGAGCAAGGAAGCGAAGAAATTGACGCCGGCAGTACAGGCCGCGACGCGCCGGATCAGCGGATGCCGCCATACGAAAGACAGACCCTCCCTGATTTCGACGGTGAGCGGGCGCCGGTCCGCAACCGGCGAACGCTGCTCCTCATCCCGGGTCCGCACCAAGAACACGGCCGACAGCAGATAGCCCGCTGACTGCCCGAGAACCAGCAGGGGCGCACTGAGGAGCTGCAACAGGCCACCGCCCAACGCGGGCCCACCCAGTCGGGAGATCTGGGCGGTCGACTCAAGCTTCGAGTTGGCGCTGGGCACCTGGTCCCCCGTCACCAGCACGGGAACGTAGCTTTGGTAGGCAACATCAAAGAACACTGTTGCAATGCCAACGACGCCAGCCACGAGGCAGAGGTGCCAGATGGTCAGGGTATCCATCCACCAGAGCAGGGGGATGGCGAGCATCGCGACCATCCGCACCAGATCCGCCCCGATCATTACCCGCCGTTTGAGCCAGCGGTCCACCCATGCTCCTGCGGGTAGCCCGACGAGCAGGAACGCTGCCGTGCCGCTGGCGTTGAGCACACCGACTTCAAGCTCGGAGGCACCCAAAAGCAAAACGGCGATGACGGGGAGGGCAAGATGTCCGAGTTGGGTGCCCAGCTGGCTGATGGCTTGTCCGGCCCAAAAATTGAGAAAGTTTCGATCGCGAAGCAGGGACGGCGGCGGGGATCCGGTCTGGGTGGTCACCGTCACAGTCTGCGTGTAGTGATTGATTACTGTCAATCACTGGGTCGGTCTGACGTATCATTTAGGGATGGATACTGATGAGGATGTGCAGGCACGCGGCCGAGCACTCAGCTCCCCCGTTCGGCTCAGAATCCTCCGGCTTTGCCTGCATAAGGGCAGAACCAACAAGGAAATAGCTGAGCTCCTTGACCTCAACCCGGCGACCGCGCTGCACCACGTGCGGACCCTGCTGTCCACCGGGTTTTTGGTGGCCGAAGAAACCCGCACCGGCAACCGTGGGGCCAAGGAGATTCCCTACCGGGCGACCGGACTGTCATGGCGCAGCAGGATTCCAAATGCTGCGCCAGTGCTGGTGGAAACTTTCCTGCAGGAGATTGACGGGCTGAATCCGTCGGAAATTGATGTCTGGCGGCTCGGTGTTCGCCTGAACGAAACGAACCGCTCCGAGATGATGCGCCGGATCCGCGAAATTCTTGAGGAATACGCGATCCGCGATTCAGACACCGACGGTACCGCCACGTCCATCATGTTGGCCCACCATCTGGACCGCAGCGCCGACTAACCGGCACGGTCTCTGGTCTAGGCCGGACGGTGAGCCCGCCGGGGTCGCAGCACCCACCAGGACACCATCGACGCGACGACCGTGACGACCGCCAGGCCAAATACCCAAATGCTTCCCGCAACCGCAGACGGCAGGAGTGGGTCCATTCCCAAGTCGGTCAGGACCAACGGCTGATTCTCGCTGGCGGCAAACAATCCCACCAAAAGATAAGCGACTCCACCCACCACCGGGGCGACATATACGTTGCGAGCCCACAGTGCCACGAAAACTGCGACGCTCCCTGCCAGCAGCACTGCCGCGGCCGCTCCCACCGGAAGGGTCAGGCCTCCAACATCCCACTGCTGGCTATGGAGGGCGGTTCCCAGGACGGCCACCACGGGCCCCAGAACGGCCGAAACGAGAAACGCCCACCACCGGGGACTTCCCTGGCGGTGGGCGTTTTCTCGGGCAGGGCGATCCCCCACCGCGGTGCCGATCGGCTGG
>NZ_ASZW01000122.1:6559-8768 GCF_000468215.1 Arthrobacter sp. CAL618
CCGGTCGTCGTCGTCAGCCAGTGTCGATGAGCGATCCTGCAAAACGGTCGAAGACTAGACGCGGGCGCGTGAGCGAGCCGCGCGCATCCGTTCGTTGGCATCGAGGATCAGCTTGCGGATCCTGATCGACTCAGGAGTCACTTCAACACACTCGTCTTCGCGGGCAAACTCCAACGACTCTTCGAGGGTCAGCTTGCGGGGAGGGGTGAGGTTCTCGAAGGTGTCCGATGAGGCTGCACGCATGTTGGTGAGCTTCTTTTCCTTGGTGATGTTCACGTCCATGTCATCGGCGCGTGAGTTCTCGCCGACGATCATGCCCTGGTATACCTCGGAGGTGGGCTCCACGAAGAAGGATCCGCGTTCCTGCAGGTTGATCATGGCAAACGGGGTAACGACTCCGGCGCGGTCAGCGATCATCGAGCCGTTGGTGCGGTACTCGATGTCCCCGGCCCAGGGCTCGTAGCCCTCGGAGTAGGAAGCGGCGATACCGGCGCCGCGGGTGTCCGTGAGGAACTTGGTACGGAACCCAATCAGGCCACGGGCGGGGACGATGAATTCCATCCGGACCCAACCGGTGCCGTGGTTGGACATGTTGGTCATCCGGCCCTTGCGGGTGGCGAGGATCTGGGTCACTGCGCCCAGGTACTCCTCGGGTACGTCGATGGTCATGTGCTCCATCGGCTCGTGCACCTTGCCGTCGACCATCCGGGTCACAACCTGAGGCTTGCCAACCGTCAGTTCGAACCCTTCACGACGCATCTGCTCGACGAGGATGGCGAGTGCAAGCTCGCCACGTCCCTGTACTTCCCAGGCGTCGGGACGCTCAGTGGCAAGAACCTTCAGGGAAACGTTACCGATCAGTTCACGGTCCAGGCGATCCTTCACCTGGCGCGCGGTCACCTTGGCGCCCTTGACCCGGCCGGCGAGCGGCGAGGTGTTGATACCGATGGTGACCGAGATGGCCGGGTCATCGACGGTGATCAGCGGCAGTGGCTGGGGGTTGTCAATGTCGGTCAGGGTCTCACCGATGGTGATGTCCTCGATACCGGCGACGGCGACGATCTCGCCCGGTCCGGCGGAGTCGGTAGGCACGCGATCGAGGGCGCGGGTGGCCAGCAATTCGGTGATCTTGACGGACTTCAGCTCACCGTTCTGACGGGCCCAGGCGACGGTCTGGCCCTTACGCAGGGTGCCGTTGAAGATCCGCAGCAGGGCGAGACGGCCCAGGAACGGGGAGGCGTCAAGGTTGGTGACGTGCGCCTGCAGCACACCGTCCGGGTTGTACCGGGGCGCTGGGATGTGATCGATGATGGTCTTGAACAGTGGCTCAAGGTTGTCATTCGACGGAACGGTGCCGTCAGCTGGCTGCTCGAGTGAGGCTGCGCCTTCACGGGCTGCCGCGTAAACGACTGGCACGTTGAGAACCGAGTCAAGGTCCAGGTCCGGAACTTCGTCGGCGAGGTCCGAGGCGAGGCCGAGGAGGAGGTCCATTGATTCGCTGACCACTTCATCGATCCGCGAGTCGGGACGGTCGGTCTTGTTGACCAGCAGCACCACTGGGAGCTTCGCGGCGAGGGCCTTACGCAGCACGAAGCGGGTCTGGGGCAGTGGGCCTTCAGAGGCATCCACCAGCAGGACAACGCCGTCGACCATTGACAGACCGCGTTCCACCTCGCCACCGAAATCGGCGTGGCCCGGGGTGTCGATCACGTTGATAGTGATGGTCTCGCCCTTGGCCGAAGGACCGTCGTAGAACACGGTGGTGTTCTTGGCGAGGATGGTGATGCCCTTTTCGCGCTCGAGGTCACCGGAGTCCATGACCCGGTCTGCCACGTCGCCATGGGCTGCGAAGGAATTGGTCTGCCGGAGCATGGCATCAACCAAGGTGGTCTTTCCGTGGTCAACGTGGGCCACGATGGCAACGTTGCGGAGGTCGCTGCGAACAGCTGTGTTGCCTGTGGTTTCAGACATGCGTAATGACTCAATTCAGTAATCTTGAGGGGAATCTAGCGTTATGAGGACGGCGCCTGCTTGTACCAGTCTAAGCTCTCAGGAAAAAATGCCCTAACGCGGGGAGCAATTCGGGTCAAAATCGCAGGTCCCCGGCGTGTCCGGCACGATCAGATCTGCGCCGAAAGGGGACCCCGGGCAGCGACTGACACAATCCGAGGTGGCCTCTGCACGCAGAAACGGCCCGCCCCTATAGGGC
>NZ_ASZW01000123.1:0-7365 GCF_000468215.1 Arthrobacter sp. CAL618
GAGCCGTTTCCGTGTTCTACCCCGGTAAACAAGGGGGCAGCTCTTTCGTTAGAGTGCTAGGACTTTTTGGAGCGGGAAAGCTTCCAGCGCCTGGCGCCCGAACTTCCGGCTGCCCCTCGTGGAGCTTCCTCGATGTGGTAATCCGCCAGCTGATCCTGGATCTGCTGATCCATCCGATCAGACATGTGTTCGCTCACATGGTCGTTGACCTGATCAGCCACAGCTATGCGTGCCTGGCGCCGCTGGGCACGCAGGAACTCCTGATGCTCCTCGTGGAATGCCTTGACCGTGGCAATGCACATGAAGATCATCACCACACTGAACGGCAGCGCAGTCAGGATGGCCGCCGTCTGAATGGAGGCCAGCCCATCATCGCCGACCAGGAGGAGGGAGATTGCTACCGTAGCGGCGGCAACAGCCCAGAACGCCCGGATCCAGTGCTTGGGGTTGGGGTGCCCGCCGGTTGAGATCATGCTCATCACCAGGGCTCCGGAGTCCGCCGAGGTGATGAAGAAGATAGCGATCAGGATGATCGCCCCGATCAACAGGATCGGCCCGCCGGGCAGCTCAGTCAGGAGCCCGAACAGCGCGTTGTTGGTATCCACCGCACCGTCTTCCCCGACCAGACCGCCGTTGCCGAACAGCTCGCGGTAGAGGGCTGATCCGCCGAGTACCGAGAACCAGAGGAAGGTCAGCAACGTCGGAACGAGCAGCACGCCGGCAACGAATTCGCGCACGGTACGGCCCTTGGAAATGCGGGCGATGAAGATGCCTACGAACGGGGCCCAGGAAATCCACCAGCCCCAGTAGAAGGTGGTCCAGGCCGACTGCCAGGCTTCGCCGTCGGCTCCGGCAAAGGCGAGAGTGTCGAAGGTCAGACCCACAACGTTCTGCAGGTAGTTACCGATGGACTGAACGAACTCGCGAAGCAGGAACAGCGTTGGTCCGGTGAAAAGAATGAAGAGTAACAGCATGCCGGCGAGCACCAGGTTGGTGTTGGACAGCCATTTCATGCCCTTGCCTACACCTGAGATCACTGAGACCAGGGTCAAGGCCGTGATGCACAGGATGAGACCAACCTGGGTGAACTTGGTTGCTTCCATGATGTTGGCGGTGTCGAGCCCCGCCGACATCTGGAGAACGCCGAGCCCCAGCGAGGTAGCGACACCGAACAGAGTGCCAACCAGGGCGATGATGTCAACAGCGTCGCCCCATTTGCCCTTTACCTTGTCGCCCAGAAGAGGTTCGAGGGTCCAGCGAATGGAGATCGGGCGACCGCGGCGGTGCACCGCATAGGCAATAGCCAGGCCTACGACTACGTAAATACTCCAGGCGTGGAGACCCCAGTGGAGGAAAGTCTGCGTCAGGGCCTGCTGGGCAAGCTCAATACCGGTGCCTTCGGTCCCGGGCGGTGGAGCGGCGAAGTGGTTCAGCGGCTCCGCGACACCCCAGAAGACCAGGCCAATACCCATGCCAGCGGCAAAGAGCAGCGCGAACCAGGACATCAGCGAGAACTCGGGCCGGTCCTCGTCCTTACCAAGACGGATGTCGCCGAAGCGACTCAGGCCGACCCAGAGCGAAAAGACGACGAACATGGCGACGATGGCCACGTAATACCAGCCGAACCCACGAATGACATTCGTCTGGATGTCACCGATGACTTCGGCGGCTGTGGAGGGGAAGATGAGGGCGAAGCCCACGAACACCACGATCAGTGCAGCGGCCGGAATGAACACCGCTTTGGACAGCCGTGAGGCCGCGATCGGTTTCCCTTCGGTAGGGTGGCCGTCTCGCTCGCCGGGTGGACTATCGGTTGCCGGATTTCCGGACCTGAGGGACATTCGGGTAACTCCTCATGCTTCTTGAAAAAAGTGAGAATGACTATTGACAAGCCTCTGCATAGGCAGTAAGGCCTCACCTAGCCTACAGAAGGACCGGTCCCAATGCACAAGGCCGCCTTAACGCAGGAACGACGGCAACCCATCCGCGGAAGGGATAGGTCGCCGTCGTTCCTGGTCAACGGGGGCCGCTACTCGGCTGACGCGAGGAGCTTCGCCCGTAGCTCGCGGCGTTCGCGCTGCTTCTCCGGATTCGGCAAGGGAACCGCTGCAAGGAGCCGCTGAGTGTAGGGATCCTGGGGCCGCCGAAGGATCTGGTCTCTGGTCCCCTGCTCCACAATCCTCCCGCGTCGCATCACGCAGATCCGGTCGGACATGAGGTCGACGACGGCGAGGTCATGGGTGACGAACAGGCAGGCGAAGCCGAGCTCCTGCTGCAGGTTCTTCAGCAGTTCCAACACGGTGGCCTGCACCGACACATCGAGCGCGGAGGTCGGCTCATCAGCGACGAGGAGTTTCGGTTTCAGGGACAGTGCGCGAGCAATACCGACCCGTTGTTTCTGCCCACCCGACAGCTCGTGTGGGTAACGGTTGCGGTAAGCGCGCGGCAGCTCCACCTGGTCGAGGAGGGTCTCGATCCGCTTCTGCAGATCGGCGCCCTTAGCCACTTTCGCCAGGTACATCGGTTCGCCGATGCTCTCGCCCAACGGCAGGCGGGGGTTCAGGGAGGAGGAAGGATCCTGGAAAACCATCCCCACGTTGCGGCGCAGCTCGAACAGTTCCTTGCGGGTGGCATTCGAGATTTCCTTGCCGGTGACGGTTAGTGACCCCGCGGCGACGGGCAACAAACCAACTGCGGCGCGCCCGATGGTTGTCTTCCCTGACCCTGATTCGCCTACCAGGCCGAGAATTTCTCCCGGGTAAATGGCAAGGTTCGCGCCTTCGACTGCCCTGAAGGCGGGCACTCTGCCCTGTTTGGGGTACTCAATGGCCACATCGGTGAGCTGCAGGACTGCGGCTCCCCGCGATGTGTCAGCGGCACGTTCTGCTTCTTCGAGCCGGGCCTGGTTCTCACGTTCGCGCCGCATCAGCTCGTCCTGGTCGACGTTTCTGAGCTCGGTACCGGTGGCGGCTGCAAGTGCCGCGGTGACATCTACTTCATCGGTCTCGGAACCGCCCTGCACCAGGTGAGGCACTGCCGCCAGTAGTTTCCTCGTGTACTCGTGCTGCGGGTTATGGAAAATCTGCGCGGAGGTCCCCGCTTCAACGATCCGGCCCTTGCTCATCACCACGATGTGGTCGGCGAGGTCGGCGACCACGCCCATGTCATGGGTGATCAATACGATGGCACTGTTGAGCTTGTTGCGCAGATTTCGCATCAGGTCGAGGATTTCGGCCTGAACCGTCACGTCCAGCGCGGTTGTGGGTTCGTCGGCGATGAGTAGCTTCGGATCGCAGGAGAGCGACTGGGCGATCATTGCCCGTTGGCGCTGCCCTCCAGACAGCTGGTGCGGGTAGGACTTGAACGCCTTCTCAGGGTCGGGAAGTTCCACCATGTCGAGCAGCTTCAACGCCCGCTCTTTAGCTTCGTCGGGGGAGATCTCGTTGTGCAGGCGGATGGTTTCGACGATCTGGAACCCAATGGTGTACACCGGGTTCATCGCCGTCATGGGTTCCTGGAAAATGACCGCTACATCGCGGCCACGGACCTGACGAAGTTTGCTTCCGGTCAGCCCAAGGATTTCCCTGCCGTTGAGCTTGACGCTGCCCGTGGTGCGGCTGTTTTCAGGGAGCAATCCCAAAAGTGACATGGAGCTTGCGCTTTTGCCCGATCCCGACTCGCCCACGATAGCGAGCACCTCGCCGGCCTTGACCTCATAGTTCAGGTCGATGGCTGCAGGAACCCAGACCTTGTCAACGCCATAGTCGACGCTCAAGCCTTTGACCTGGAGTACAGGAACCTCGCCCTCGGGTGTCTGGCCTGTTTCCGAATTTTCGATGACGCCGTCGGTCATGATTCTGCTTTCCTTCCGCCCGTGGCCTGCCACATTCTGGTGATTAGTGGACTGGCCCGGAATCCTGAAACTATATGGGTATGAATAGCCCGAGTGATGTAGCCAGTCCCGTCATCTTCAAGCCAAGATTTGGCAAGTGGTTTGCAGGTCTGACGTGGGTACTGGCCGGGATTGGTATTGCCCTGTCGGTGGCTGGCGACGGCGTTGACGGGTTGATTTCCGCGTGGCCGCTGCTCGCCCTGGCCTACTTTGGCTGGTTGCTGTTCTGGTATCCGTCCGTGGTGATTGCCGACGACGCCGTGACGCTCAACAATCCACTGCGATCCATCTCGGTGCCGTGGGCCGCATTGATCCACGTTGACACGAAGTTTGCCCTCACCCTCGTGACCGTCCGCGGCAGCCACACCGCGTGGGCTGCGCCGGCACCGGGGGTCTGGGGTACGCACCGCGGCAAGCCCGAGCATGTCCAGGGGCTCCCCGAATCCAGCTACGGTCCGGCCCAGTCCATTCGACCGGGAGATCTGAAGAATACCGACTCGGGAGCGGCAGCCTTCCTGGTTCGAACTCATTGGGCAGCTCTGGTCGACGGCGGACTGGTTGACGCCGACGCTACAGAAACCACTGCCGCGGTGACCCGCATCCATTGGGTTCTGATCGGATGCGCAGTCGCCCTGCTCGCCGCCAACCTGATTGCCTTCTCCCTGGTCTAACCGGTGGGCGCGACGCGGCAGTACCGCTGCCCCGCCCACCGGCTCGACCATGTGCTTCGGCACTTTAAGCCTCGGGGCGGTTGGGATCGGAGATATCGCCAGAGTGCACTGCCTTCTTGGCGTTGAACTTCTTCTGACGTGGATCGAAAGCATCCCGCAGCCCATCACCGATGAAGTTGATCGACAGACAGATCATGATGATGAAGAGACCTGGCCACCAGAACAACCACGGCCGGGTGTTGAATGCCTGCTGGTTGTCGCTGATCAGGCTGCCCAGGGAAATATCCGGAGCCCTGACACCCAGGCCAAGGAAGGACAGCGCGGATTCGAGCAGGATTGCTGAGGCCATCACCAGGGTGGTGTTGACGATGATCACTCCCACAGCGTTGGGCAGGATGTGCTTGAAGATGATCCGGGTGTCTGAGGCGCCTGCGATACGTGCCGCGTCGACAAACTCGCGTTCGCGGAGGGAAAGAAATTCACCGCGTACCAGGCGTGCCAGTCCGGTCCAGATGATCAGCCCCACGAAAACGCCAAGCAGAATCACTCCCGCGCTGCCGCCCATGATGGAGCGCAGGAAGGTGCCACTGCCGGTGAGGTTGTTGCCCACGCTACCGAGGACGGCGGCGAGGATGATCAGGGGAATCACAATGATGGTGTCGGTGAATCGCATGAGTACCGCTTCGACCCAGCCACGGAAATATCCTGATACGCCTCCGATGATCACTCCGAGGATGCCGCCCAGGATCCCGATGATGAACATGATGATCAGCGACAGCTGGGTGCCGCGCATGGTCATGGCGAAGAGGTCGCGTCCCACCCGGTCCTGGCCGAAGGGGTGATCGCCGAAATCGAACGGCAGCACCCAGGTCGGTGCGCCGTTGGGTGTGGCGAGGGGCAGTGTCTGTACATAGTTCCACTTCCACCAGCCCGGGATGCCCGCGTAACCGATAGAGGTGAAGGCCATGATCACGACGAAGAAAAATACCACCATGCTGACTACCGCGGCCGTATTACCGAAGAACCGTTTGCGAACGATCTGCCCCTGGCTCAGGCCAAGCGAGTCGTCCTTCTTCGGGGTCGGCTTCTGTTTGTTCTCTGCTCTGGTGCTCATGCTTTTACCCTCACTCGTGGGTCAAGTACCGAGTAGGCCAGGTCTGCAACGAGGTTGAAGACAAGGGCTAGGATGCCGGTAATCAGGAAGACTCCCATGATGGGATTCGGGTCAACGCGGCCCAACGCACCAATGAACAGCTGGCCCATACCGCTAAAGGCAAAGACCTGTTCGGTGATGATCGCCCCACCAATCAGGCCACCGATGTCAAAGGCGACGAGGGTGGCCAGCGGGATCAGTGCGTTCCGGAACGCGTGACGCATCACAACTGTGCGCTCCCCCAGGCCCTTGGCCCGTGCCGTGCGGATGTAGTCCTGGTTCATGATCTCGAGCATCGAGGCCCTTGAATAGCGGCTGTAGCCAGCCAAGGAGATCAGCATCAATGCAATGGTGGGGAGCAGGAGGTGGGTAAAGGTATCGATGCCCATGATCCAGAAGTCACCCTCAAGGTTCGGGGTGGAGGAACCCAGGGTGGCAATTGGCCTGCCCCGGATCCTGCTGTTGTCCGAGTAGAGGGGCCAGGACTGCATGAACCGATCCAGGAGGATGGTGAAACCCATGAGGAAGGCGGTGAGCCCCGCAGCGTTCATGCTCTGCCGGCGGTCGTAGCCACCCATGAAGTACCCGACAGCGACGCCGACCAGCACGGTAGCGATGGCCAGCAGGACGATCATCAGTGGGGTCGCCAGGTCGAGTAGTGGCTGCATAGTGAAGTAGGCAATCATGCCGATGCCCACGGTGATTAGTGCAGAGTAGAGCGCCTTGCGGTTCTTCAGCCCTGCGGTCAGGAGGGTGACTCCGTAGGCAATGCCGACGCCTGCAATGGCAATCACGACGGGGCCGAAGCCTGGTTCGAGGAACCACTGGGTGAGGTCGAGGAAGAAAAGAATGACTGCTGCAAAGGCGAACCCGGCCGCCGCTGCGATGAGACGCTTCTGCAAAGTCCCGCGGGCGACCAGATACCAGATGAAGGCCGAGACCAGGCTGATGATCAGGATCGATGTAAGGGAAATGTTCGGATCGGCAAGGAACGTATTGAAGCCGATCGCTCCATACTCCTTCAGCAGGACCGCCACCCAGAAGATCGGGAGGGAGAAGAAGAGGAACGCCATGAAGGTGACACCGTAGTCGAGCCCGCTGTATTGGCGAAGGGCGGTGATGATGCCGAGCGAAATGCCGATCAGGATGGCGAGGACGGTGGCGCCGGTGACGAGGAGGATGGTCTGGCCCATCGCCCTGGCGAGCAGCTGGGTTACTTCAATTCCGGCGATGCTGCTGCCGAGGTCGCAGGTGGCCGCGAAGGGGATCAGGCAGCTGGCTGCCCCACCGAGCCATTCGAAGTACCGNGATAGGGGCGGGGACGTCGAGACTCAGCAGGTCTGTCCGAAGCTGGATGAGCGTATCCCGATTGGGGACGTTGCTCTCGCGCAGATCCGCCAGTGGATCGCCTGAGAATGCGGTCAGCATGTAGACGATGAAGGACGCGCCCAACAGGATGAGCACGGCGGCAACTAAGCGCCGGACGATGTAGGTCACCATAGTGTTTAAACCTCAATGTTAAGGTTCCGGGGATCACCCGGCGTTGTGGCAAGAGTGTAATGCACCAAACAGGCAGCCGATATTTGGGAGATCCCAATCGCTTCCCGCGGATGCGCAATTCGAGGGTAGTGCAGGCGCTAGAAAGCGCT
>NZ_ASZW01000124.1:0-5600 GCF_000468215.1 Arthrobacter sp. CAL618
CCAGGCCGGTAACTGGGCCTGGCGCAGGTCCTTCAGGTTGGGGTGGCGTGCCGGGTCCACGCCAGCGTCCACCTTCTTCCGGTGCCGGTCGGCTGCCCGGAAGTTCCTGACCGCAAACAGGCCGGCAATGACCCACAGGAACAGCCCCGGGGAGGCTCCGAAGAACAGCGTGACGACGGCGAGCAGCGATAACGCAAGACCGAGGAAGGCCGAGATCATCCGGGTTCCCGGGGCGATTGCAGGGGCGAAGGCCGACCCAGCCAGTGCCATCCCCGCCGCGAGGGTAAGAATCGATCCGACCTCCATGCGCCTTGCCCTGTCTCTGTGGGGCCGGCTAGTGGAAGAAGTGCCTGGTGCCCGTGAAGTACATGGTAATCCCCGCGGCGGTTGCTGCGTCCACTACTTCCTGGTCCCGTACTGATCCGCCCGGCTGCACTACCGCGCGGACCCCGGCGTCGAGCAGGATTTGGAGGCCATCGGCGAAGGGGAAGAACGCGTCCGACGCCGCTACGGCGCCACGGGCCCGGTCGACGCCGTCACCGGCCAGGGTGTTGGCCCGCTCGACCGCGAGCTTGCAGGAATCAACCCGATTCACCTGCCCCATGCCCACTCCCACGGCTGCCCCGCCGTCGGCGAGGAGGATGGCATTGGACTTGGCGGCACGGCACGCGGTCCAGGCGAAGGCGAGGTCGGCGAGGGTGCGTTCGTCGGCTGCCGGCCCGGCGGCGAGGGTCCACGTGTTGGGGGCATCGCCGTCGGCCTTGACCGTGTCGGTCAACTGCACCAGCACTCCTCCTGAGACCTGCCTGAGCTCGGCCGGATCACGCCGGTAGCCTTCCGGCAGGGTCAGCAGGCGGATGTTTTTCTTGGCAGAGAGAATGGTCACCGCTTCGGGCTCGAAGTCGGGGGCGATCACCACTTCGGTGAAGACGTCCTTCACCGCGGCGGCCATGGCTGCCGTGACCGTCCGGTTCGCGGCAATGACCCCGCCGAACGCCGATACCGGGTCGCACGCGTGTGCCTTGGAGTACGCGTCCGCGATGGGGTCGGCCGCGTCCACCGCACCGACCGCCACACCACAAGGGTTGGCGTGCTTGATGATGGCGACAGCTGGCTGGTCAAAGTCGAATGCGGCACGCAGGGCGGCGTCGGCGTCGACGTAGTTGTTGTAGCTCATGGCCTTGCCGTGCAGCTGGTCGGCCTGGGCGATGCCCGGAGTGGCGCCCTTCTCCACATACAGGGCGGCGTCCTGGTGCGGATTTTCGCCGTACCGGAGGACCTCCGACCTTTCCAGGGCCAGGCCCNGTGTCGCCGTCGTCGGTTCCGTCACCGAACTGGGCCGCCGTCCACGCCGCTACCGCGTTGTCATAGGCGGCGGTGTGCGAGAACGCGAGCGCAGCCAACCGGCGTCGTGCGCTGAGGTCGAACCCGCCGGCGTCGGCGGCAGCCACCACGTCGCCGTACCGTGCCGGATCCACGACGATCGCCACCGATGGGTGATTTTTTGCGGCGGAGCGGACCATTGCTGGGCCGCCAATGTCGATCTGCTCGACGACGTCGTCCTCGGCCGCGCCGGACCTCACCGTGTCGACGAAGGGGTACAAGTTCACGACCACCAGGTCGAAAGGTTCCACCTCAAGCTCGCGGAGCTGCTCGACGTGGTCATCGCGGCGCCGGTCGGCGAGGATTCCCGCATGTACACGGGGGTGGAGTGTCTTGACCCTGCCGTCGAGGCATTCCTGGAAACCGGTGAGCTCAGAAACTTCCGTGACGGGGACGCCAGCCGCGGCAATGCGCTTCGCAGTGGACCCGGTGGAGACGATACTGACGCCGGCGCGGTGCAGGCCCGTGGCCAGTTCCTCCAGCCCCGTCTTGTCGTACACCGAGATCAGGGCCCGGCGGATGGGAACTTGGTCAAGATGGTTCAAAGTCACGCGGTGGCTCCAGGATTTTTGCTGCGGGTGGGATCGACTTCATTCTAAGTCACGGGGCGCTGCGGGCNGGGCCGCCTCTCCCTGCGAGTCGGCACAAATAGCCGGAATTTCTCGGAAAACCTGTCCTATGTGTTGACTCGACGCAGGGGGGTTTCTGGTGAAGGGAGGCTCCGACGGTACAGTTTCCCCGTGAGCACCGAAACTGAACTACCCACCGGAGACCAGGTGGTGCAGGAACTGCCGTGGCGCTGGAGAGTACAGGGGAAGATTTTCCTCATCGGCGGCCTCGGCTTCATGTTCGACGCGTGGGATGTCACCCTTAACGGGTACCTCATCCCGTTGCTGTCGGACCACTGGGACCTGGCGCCCGGCGAAGCCGCCTGGGTGGCCACCTCCAACCTCATCGGCATGGCCATCGGCGCGTTCGCCTGGGGGTCCATTGCGGACATCATCGGCCGGAAACGCGCGTTCACTCTCACCCTGCTGATCTTCTCCATCTTCACCGTCCTGGGCGCGTTCTCCCCCGACTTCATCTGGTTTTGTGTGTTCAGGTTCATGGCCGGGGTCGGGTTAGGCGGCTGCATCCCGGTGGACTACGCTCTCGTCGGCGAGTTCACCCCCCGTAAACACCGCGGTCGGGTACTGACCGCCATGGATGCCTGGTGGCCCATCGGGGCCGCACTGTGCGGGGTGGTCTCAGCGCTCCTGATGACTGCCTTCGGTGATTGGCGGTACCTGATGCTCGTGATGGTGCTGCCTGCCCTGCTGGTGTTCTGGGTGCGCCGGTCGGTACCCGAGTCCCCGCTCTTCCTGGTCCAGAAGGGCCGCCAGGCTGAGGCTGAAGCGGTGATCAACGACCTGGTGGAACGCACCGGCGCCACTCCAACCCCCTGGCGGCTACCCTCCCCCGCAGAAACACCGAAGCTGTCCATCGGTTCGGTCTCCGGCCAGCTCACCGCCCTGTGGCGATTCGACTGGCGAATCACCCTCGCCGCCTGGGGACTGTTCCTGAGCATCCTTCTGGTCTATTACGGGGCACTGACCTGGATGCCACAGATTCTGGTGCAGGCGGGCTACGAACAGTCGGTTGCTTTCCTCACCACCGCCGGAATGACAGCGGTGGGGTTCTTCGGCGTCGTCGCCGCTGCGTTGCTGGTGGAACGGGTCGGACGGAAGTGGATCCTCGCCGTGTCAGGTCCGCTGTCCGCCGTCGCGCTGGTGATTTTCGCGCTCACCGTCGAACTCCCCGCCGTCGCCACCGCCTGGCTGCTGCTGTTCGGGTTCCTGATCCAGGTCGCCATCCCGGTGCTCTACACCTATGTGTCGGAGCTGTACCCCACCGAGCTGCGCGCCTCAGGGTTCGGCTGGGCGTCCACCGTGTCCCGGGTAGGAGCCGGCCTGGTGCCACTAATCTTCGGCTCGCTGCTCTGGCCGGTCCTCGGGCTGCCGCTTACCTTCGCGGCGACCGGCCTGCTCGTGCTGCTGGCGGTGCTGTGGATGGCACGCAACGCCCCGGAAACCCGCGGCGTTGCACTCAACAAGGTGAAGCCGGCAGGCGCTACAACCAGCGATTCCGCTTAAACGCCAGATACAGCGCCACGCCGGTGGCGACCATGAGCACCAGGGCAAACGGGTAGCCGAACGCCCACTGCAGTTCGGGAATGAAATCGAAGTTCATTCCGTAAATCGCGGCGACCAGGGTGGGCGCGAAGAGGATCGCAGCCCAGGAGGAGATCCGCTTGACTTCCTCGTTCTGCCTCAGGGACGTCTCCGTCAACCGGGTCATTTCCTCATTCTGACGTTGCGCCACCAGTGTCGAGTGAACGGTGAGGGCATTCTGCAGCAGGGTACGGAACGTGTTGACCTGTTCGACCAGCCGGATCACATGGTCAAGGACGTCGCCCAGCCGGCGGCTGATCTCCGGGTCCAGATGATATTTCTCTGATCCGCGCTCCAGGTTCTCCACCATGAACTGCAGTGGTTGGGTGGCACGCTGAAACTCGATCACCTCGCGGTGCAGGTCGTAGATGCGACGGGAGACACCAGGCTCACCGCCGAAGAGTTCGTTCTCAATTTCGTCGATGTCGTTCTCAAGTCCGTTCACCACGGGCTCATACTCGTCGACGACCTCGTCCAGGATCGCGTACAGCACGGCTGACGGCCCCATTTTCAGCAGCTCGGGTGTCTCCTCCAGCCGCCGCCGGACCCGGCCCAGATCCGGCGACTCGGCGTGCCGCACGGTCACCACAAAGTCGGCACCGACAAATACATGAAGCTCGCCGAATTCGACCTTCTCCTCGGCGTCGAGGTAGCGGGCCGGGCGCAGCACCACAAACAAGGTGGATCCGTAGCGTTCCAGCTTGGACCGCTGATGACCCTCCATCGCGTCTTCGACCGCAAGGTGGTGGAGGGAAAATTCGTCGGCGACGGCGGCGAGCTCGTCGTCGTCGGGCCGGTACAGACCGATCCACGCCATTCCGCCGAGGGATCGCATGAACTCGAAGGTTTCAGCCAGCGACACCGGGTCTGTTTGCCGTTTACCCTCCAGGTAGACAGCGTTGTCGACGATGGCCATCTCAGCGATCGTCCAGCGCGAGCTGACGGAGGGTCTCAATGAGAAGCGCCCGCTCCTTCACCTTGATGCGTTCGTGGAGGGTGTCCTCGGTGTCGTCGTCGAGCACCTCGACGGCGGCCTGCGCGAGGATCGGGCCGGTGTCGACGCCGGCGTCGGCGATCATCACCGTACAGCCGGTCACCTTCACCCCGTAGCCCAACGCGTCCCGGACACCGTGGGCGCCGGGGAAGCTCGGCAGCAGGGCCGGGTGGGTGTTGAGGTAGCGGTTGGGGAACGCATCGAGGAAACCCTGGTCGACGATCCGCATGAATCCCGAGGACACCACGTAGTCCGGGGAGTAGGAGGCGACCTTCTCGGTCAGGGCCGCGTTCCAGTCGGCACGCTGGTCGAAGGACTTGAAGTCCACCACGAACCCGTCGATGCCCGCTGCTGTTGACCGCTCCACCCCGTAGGTGCCGTGCCGGTCGGCGCCGACGGCCGCGATGGTGAGGTCGAGGGAGCCGGTGCTGACGGCATCGATGACCGCCTGAAGGTTGGATCCGGTACCGGAAACCAGGACTACGATGCGCATGGGTCAACCATAGGCTGCGCTCTACCCTAGGGTTAAACCATGACCGACAGCCCCCGCCCCGCCAAGCCAGCTCCGCCCGCTGCTGGGTCACCCGAGGAAAAAGAGCTGGCCCGGACGAGAAGCTACTTCAGATGGTTTCTGCTGGCGATGCTGGGCGCGGTCCTCACCGCGACCCTCCCCCTGCCGTGGAAGGTCTTCGGGCTGGTCTTCGGGCTGGCGGCCCTGGTGCTCGGGATCTTCGCCCTGGTGCGGGCGGTGCGGGACAAACTTCCCGGGACGCTCCGCGTCACCACGGTGATCGGATTGGCGGCGACGACGTTCCTGGTCCTCGGGACCGGCGCCCAGGTTGCCTTCTGGCCGGTCACCGCCGAGTACGAGGAATGCATGAGCACCGCCCTGACCCACTCGGCACAAAGCGCGTGCCAGGACGAGCTCAGCAACCTGGGTGGCCTCCTCCCCGACTCCTGACCGGTCCTTGCGGGTCCCACTAGGCGGCACCGCCCTCGCCGGGGAACGGCGG
>NZ_ASZW01000125.1:0-3346 GCF_000468215.1 Arthrobacter sp. CAL618
CCGGGGCGGCGCCAAGCCCCGTCGAGTTCGCCGACTTCACCACCGTGGGCGCGGCCGAGGCGACCCGGCGGCTGCTCGACGCTGCCCCCGGCACCGACGCGATCTTCGCCGCGTCCGACCTGATGGCCGTCGGTGTGCTGGAGGTCCTGCGGTCCCGCGGGCTACGGGTACCCGACGACGTCGCCGTGGTGGGGTATGACAACCACAGCATTGCCGCCCTGGCGTCGCCGGCCCTGAGTACCATCACCCAGCCGATGGTGGAGATGGCAACCAAGGCCGGCGCCATGCTGCTCGAGGAGATTGAGGCTCCCGGCACTCACCCCGACCCGGTGGTCTACCCGGCGGAACTGGTGGTCCGGAGCTCCTCGGCACCAAGGGCCGCCGCCACGAAGGCGTAGTCCCAGGCGACATCCTTCCACCGCTCATACCGTCCGCTCGCACCGCCGTGGCCACCGTCCATCTCGGTCTTCAGCACAATCGGCTCGCTGCCCGTGGTGGTCTCGCGGAGCTTGGCCACCCATTTGGCGGGCTCCACATAGAGCACCCGGGTGTCGTTGAAGCTCGTCACCGCCGCGATCCGCGGGTACCGGGTCGCCTTGATGTTCTCGTAGGGGGTGTACTCCTTCATGTACTGATACACCGCGGGGTCGGTGATCGGGTTGCCCCATTCCTCCCACTCCAGTGCCGAGAGCGGCAGCTCGGGGTCGAGGATGGTGGTCAGTGCGTCGACGAACGGCACCTGTGCCACCACCGCCCTGTACAGGTCGGGTGCCAGATTGGTGATCGCGCCCATCAGCAGCCCGCCAGCGGACCCGCCCATTGCGGCGATCCTGCTGGGATCGACAAAGGGCGACGCCGCCACATGCCGGGTCGCATCGACAAAGTCGGTGAAGGTGTTCTTTTTGTTGAGCTTCTTGCCGCCCTCGTACCAGGTGCGGCCCATTTCTCCGCCGCCCCGGATATGCGCCACCACGAAGACGAACCCGCGGTCCAGCAGCGACAGCCGGGCGATCGAAAAGCCCGGGTCCATGCTGATTTCGTAGCTGCCGTAGGCGTAGACCAGTGCGGGGTTGGCGCCGTCGTCGGCGAGGTCGGCCCGGCGCAGGACGGACAGGGGGATCAGCGTGCCATCAGCCGCTGTGGCCCACTGCCGCTCCGCCGTGTAATCCTCCGGGCGGTAGCCGCCACGCACCTCGGTCTCCTTGCGCAGCAGCAGGCTTCCGGTGTCGAGGACATAGTCGTAGACACGTGGGGGAGTGAAGAAGGAGGTGTAGGAGAGCCTGATGATCGGCGAATCGAACTCGGCGTCGGCCAGGTGGCAGGTGAAGAGCTCTTCATCGAACCTTGGCTCCTCGGGGGCGGGCTGGTCGGCCGCGCCGAGCCCGGCGAGCGGGAGTACCTGGACACGTTCGATAGTGTCCTTGCGGACCGAGACGATCAGGTGGGTGGAGGTGACGGCGACGCCGCCCACCCGGACGGCGTCGTCGTGCGCCACCACCGTGTTCCACCGCTGGTCGGAGAGTGGCTTGGCGAACTCGGACTCCGCGGCCAGGCTGACCATTGAGTTCCGGGCATTCCGGTTGTGCGTGAGCACATAGTGGCGCTCGCCGTCGACCGTTACCGGATCGGCCTCGTAGAGGACCTTTTCACTGCGCGGAATCAGGGTGAGCAGGCCGGCTGACTGGTTGGTCAGGTCCAGCACACGGTACTCGCTGTACTCGGAGCAACCGATGCCGATGAGCAGTTGGGTCCGGTCGGCTGACAGGTCGAAGCCGGTCCACATGGCGACGTCGTCCTCCTGATAGACCACCGTGTCCTGCTCCACCGGGGTGCCGAGCGTATGGGACCTGACCTGGTAGGGGCGCCAGGAATCGTCGACCACCGTGTAAAACACCTGGGTGCCGTCGGGGGAGAAGGCCAGCCCGTAGAAGATGTTCGGCACCACGTCGGGAAGCAGATCACCGGTACGCAGATCCTTGATCCGCAGGGTGAAACGCTCGTCGCCCGCGTTGTCTTCGCAATAGGCCAGGAGGTTCCCGTCCTCGGTAACCGCCAGCCCGCCAAGGGAGAAGAAGGGCTTCCCTTCGGCCTCCGCGTTTCCGTCCAGCATCACCTGTTCGCCCTCAATCGGCTTGCCGGGGACAATCTCCGGTGGCGTCCAGTCGCTGGCGAGATCACCAGTGTCAGTGGCGGCGACCCGGCAGTTGATGGCGTACTGCTTGCCCTCCTCAGTGCGGGCATAATACCACCAGCCCTTCTTGCGGGACGGCACGGACAGATCGGTTTCCTGCGTCCGGTTCTTGATCTCGGTGAAGATGTCCTGCCGGAGCTGTTCCTGGCCAGCGGTCACGGCGTCGGTGTACCTGTTCTCGGCCGTGAGGTGGGCGAGGACCTCGGGGCTTTCCTTTTCCCGCAGCCACTCGTATTCGTCCACGAAGGTATCCGAGTGGTGGGTGCGTTCCGTCGGCACCTTTTTGGCAACGGGAGGGGCGGGGAAGTGCGTCTCTGCAGTCATGGAAACCATCCTGCCAGAGAGTCAGGCGTGCAGGTTTCAGCTGGTCCGGGCGCTGGAATAGCTGAGCTACGCGGCCAGGAAAGCCCCGACTGTGAATATCGCTGCTCCGATGGCCATCAGCCACGGAGCCAAAGCGACCATCACGCGCTCTACCGCACCGTCTTTGTCGTCGGTCGACGCCGCATTGGGTGGCGTGATGACCCCCTCGCTGTTGTTGATCGCCGCTCGGGTCCAGAATCCGGCACCCACTAGAAGGACTCCAGTGATTGTTGCTACTGCGCCCGCGTTGGCTTCCAGCTCGGGAAGGTCAAGCAGCAGAGGGAGGAGCGAGGCGAGGATACCAAGACCAACGACAGCCATCCAGATCGCCAGAAGCCACCACCACTGCTTCACCAACCGAAAGATGTTCTTCACGATCAGCACCATGGATACCCCGAGGACGAGGAACAGTGCGAATTCGGTGCCGGTGAACCTCACCGGCTGTCCCTGTGCGACTGCGGCGATGGCAGGCAGGTAATGCATCAGACCGAAGATTCCGAGCAGAGCCGGCAGCAGCACCGGTGGAAGGCTCTCGTCCGGAGTGTCGGCGAACTCCAGAGCCTGGGCGTAGTCAACTGGGCTCCCAAACGCCTCCTCAGCTGATTCCCCGCTGTCGGCGAGGTGGGATTCGACTGATGCCTTGGCGTCGCCGATGTCCCGTCCGCCGACTCCGCGGTGCGAGAGCTCGAGGACAAAATCCGTCAGCCACTGCTGGTCTTTTTTGGTGTCGGTCACGGGGTGTCTCCGTTCAGATGGGTCAGTGTCCGGGTGGTGAAGGCCTGCCACTCGGCG
>NZ_ASZW01000126.1:0-12047 GCF_000468215.1 Arthrobacter sp. CAL618
CGTCGGTGAGTGAGAAGTATTTACGGCCCGGGCCGCCGTCGCCCGCTTTCCATTCGGTGGTGACCAGGTCGGCCGACTCGAATCGGGTGAGGAGCGGGTAGAGCGTGCCACCCTTGATCGAGCCGAGTCCCGCTTTCTCCAGCGCCGTGGCGATCGCGTACCCGTAGGTGGGTCCGGCCTCCAGGACCTTGAGGACGCTCATGCCTAAGGCTCCCCTCATCCACTCGCTGGGCCATTGTCTGTCGCTCATGACTACATAGTTGCACTAACTAGTCAGCCTGTCTACCTAGTCCAGCACACCCGAGCGCGGAGAGGCACAGTGGGTGGCGCCGCGGGTGGGGGCGGCAGGCTGACGGTGGCTGTTGACTGTCCGGCCACCCTCCCGATATCCTGAACGAACGGTCGGTAATTAATTTGCGGCCGACCCCGCGTACTTTTGACGCTCACAGTGAGGTGACCACCATGGCAACAGCACCAGCAGTTGACCAGATGCCGTCCGGGAACAGGTCCGAGGCAAGGACTGAATCCGAGGACGAGCGAGCTGGCCGGGAACAGTTTGAACGGCTCATCAGCGAGGACTCCCGCATCGAGCCCCGCGACTGGATGCCCGAGGCTTACCGGAAGACCCTCGCCCGACAGATCTCCCAGCACGCCCACTCCGAGATCATCGGCATGCAGCCTGAAGCCAACTGGATCTCCCGCGCACCGTCGCTGAAGCGCAAGGCCATCCTCATGGCCAAGGTCCAGGATGAGGCAGGCCATGGCCTGTACCTCTACTCGGCGGCCGAAACCCTCGGCACGCCAAGGGACAAGATGACCGAGGACCTCATTGCCGGCAAGGCCCGCTACTCAAGCATCTTCAACTATCCGGCCGTCACCTGGGCCGACATGGGTGCCATCGGCTGGCTGGTCGACGGCGCCGCAATCGCCAACCAGGTGCCCCTCTGCCGCGCCTCCTACGGGCCCTACGGCCGTGCCATGGTGCGGATTTGCAAGGAGGAATCCTTCCACCAGCGCCAGGGCTTCGAGATCCTCCTGGAACTGGCCAACGGCACCCCCGCCCAGAAGGAAATGGCCCAGGACGCCGTCAACCGTTGGTACGCGCCGTCACTGATGATGTTCGGCCCACCCGACGACGATTCGCCGAACTCCAAGCAGTCGATGGCCTGGAACATCAAGCGGTTCTCCAACGACGAACTGCGCTCACGCTTTGTCGGCATGATGGTCGAGCAGGTGAAGGTGCTCGGCCTGACCCTCCCAGATGACGAGATCCGGTTCAACGAAGACACCCAGCAGTGGGAGCATGCCCCACTGGACTGGAACGAGTTCAAGGAAGTCCTCGCCGGTCGGGGGCCCTGCAATGCCCAGCGGATGGAACGCCGTCGGGAAGCCCACGAAGACGGCGCCTGGGTTCGCGAAGCAGCGGCAGCCTACGCCGACAAGCGGGCAGCAACAGCACAGCAGAAGGCGGCCTAGATGACCGGCGGTTCAACAACAGGCGACGACGGCTCGACAGCGCCGGCTCCATTGCCTCCCGAGAAACGCCAGCCCTGGCCTTTGTGGGAGGTGTTTGTGCGCTCATCACGCGGTCTGTCCCATGTGCACGCGGGTTCGCTGCACGCGCCCGACGCCGAAATGGCAGTCCGCAACGCCCGTGATCTGTACACCCGGCGTAACGAGGGTGTGAGCCTGTGGGTGGTGCCGGCGTCGTCAATTATTACCAGCGACCCTGATGCCAAGGGACAGTTCTTTGAATCCCCGCAAGGCAAGGATTACCGGCATGCCACGTACTACACAAAGAGCGATGGGGTGAAGCACCTGTGAGCGAATCGAACACCAGCGCCACCCGCATCACGCCGGGCAACGCGCTGCGCCCGGAGGACATTGCCGCATCGGACCTGAAGCCGAGCACCGACGTCGCGGAATATGCGCTGCGTCTCGGCGACGACTCGCTGATCCTTGCCCAGCGGCTGGGCTGGTGGATCTCGCGGGCACCGGAGCTGGAAGAGGACGTGGCCCTCGGCAACATTGCTCTGGACCTGATCGGTCATGCCCGTTCCTTCCTCAGCTACGCTGGCCACGGCCTGGACAAGACCGAGGACGATCTTGCCTACTTCCGGCGCGAACCGGAGTTCCGCTGCGCCCACCTGTTCGTGCAGCCGAACGGCGACTTCGCCCGCACCATCGCCCGCCAACTGGTGGTCTCGCACTACCAGTTCGAGCTGTACTCGCGGCTGATGCATTCGACCGATCCGACCCTCGCCGCCATCGCGGCGAAGGCCGTCAAAGAGGTGGATTACCACCGCGACCACAGCAGCCAGTGGGTTCTCCGCCTGGCCCTCGGCACCGACGAGTCGCGCCGCCGCATGATTGCCGGTCTCAAACTGACCTGGCCCTATGTGGAGGAACTGTTCGGCGACGACCAGCTCATCGACACGCTCGGCGACGCGGCAGTTCGCCCGAGCACGCTGCGCGCACCGGTTGATTCCCTTCTCGCCTCCCTGTTCGCTGAGGCCGAACTCGAGATTCCTGCGGTGCCTGCCGCGGTCGGCGGCGGACGCCACGGCAAACACAGCGAACATCTCGGCTATCTGCTCGCCGAAATGCAGGTACTCGCCCGCGAGCACCCCGGCGCCACCTGGTAACGGAGGCGACAACCGTGAGCATTGATACATCTGGAGTCAACACCAGTACCAACACCGCCCACCGGCCCGCCGGTGCCGAGGCCGGGAAGGTCTGGGACATCGCCGCCACTGTGGTGGACCCTGAGATCCCGGTCCTCACCATCGGGGATCTGGGGATCCTCCGCGAGGCGCAGATCGACGACGACGGCGCCATCACCGTAACCATTACTCCCACCTATTCGGGGTGCCCGGCTATGGATGCGATCCGCGACGACGTCACCAGCGCGCTCGCCGGCCACGGGTATCAGAACGTATCGGTCAAACTCACGCTCGCGCCGGCCTGGACCACCGACTGGATGACCAGCGCCGGCAAAGCGAAACTCGACGAGTACGGCATCGCCCCGCCCTCCGGGATGGCCGCGGCAGGCCCGGTCAGGGTGGGTCTCAGCGTGAAATGCCCCCAATGCTCCTCCCTGAATACCCGCGAACTCACCCGCTTCGGTTCCACCTCCTGCAAGGCGCTCTACGTCTGCAAGGACTGCAAGGAACCCTTCGACTACTTCAAGGTGCTCTAAATGGCCGTCAAGCTAGCCCCATCCACCCAGCGCCGTACGGCCTTCAACGAGCTCACCGTCGCCGAGGTCCGGCGCCTCACCGGAGACGCCATCGAGGTGACCTTCGCCGTCCCCGACCACCTGGCCGACAAGTACAACTACCTCCCGGGCCAGTACGTGGCGCTACGCACCACGCTCGACGTCGACGGCGCCCCGGTGGAGGTGCGGCGCAGCTATTCCATCTGTGCCGAACCGGTGCCCGGCGAGATCCGGGTGGCCATCAAGAAGGATCTCGGTGGCGTGTTTTCCAGCTGGGCCAACGAGTCGCTGAAGGCCGGTGACCGGCTCGACGTGATGAGCCCCATGGGCCAGTTCATCTCGAAGCACGAGATGAACGAGCTCAACCGGCCCGAGGACCTGCAGGGAAATCTGGCTGTCGCCGGGGAAACAACTTTCGTCGCAGTGGCTGCCGGCTCAGGCATTACCCCGGTGATCGCCATCGCCCGAACAGTCCTCGCCGCGAACGCCTCCGTGCGTTTCGATTTGATTTACGCCAACAAGGCCGCCATGGACGTCATGTTCCTGGAGGAGCTCGCCGACCTGAAGGACCGCTATCCGGCCAGGTTCGCGCTGCACCATGTGCTGTCCCGCGAGCAGCGTATCTCCCCGCTGCTCAGCGGACGGATCGATGCGGACAAGCTGCAAAAACTGCTGGGCACCGTGATCCGGACCGACGACGTCGACGAATGGTTCCTCTGCGGCCCCTTTGAACTCGTCCAGCTGTGCCGCGACACCCTGGGGGAGCGCGGCGTCGCCCCCGAAAAGATCAGGTTTGAGCTTTTCTCGACCGGCGAACCCACCCGTCCCGAAGGCCAGATTGGCCGCCCCGTCCGTGCCGACGACGGCGGCGAGAACTTCACCATCTCGTTCAACCTCGACGGGTTGCAAGGCCAGGTCACCAGCCCCACCCACGCGCGGGAATCGATCCTCAACGCGGCGCTGCGGGTCCGGCCGGATGTGCCCTTTGCCTGCGCCGGCGGGGTCTGCGGTACCTGCCGTGCCAAGCTGGTCACCGGCACGGTTGAAATGGAAGAAAACTACGCGTTGGAGGCGGACGAAATAGAGAAGGGCTACGTCCTCACCTGCCAGTCCCGGCCGACCAGTGACGCAGTATCGGTCGACTACGACGCCTGAGTCTTTCCAGAAAATCTGCTCCTGCTGCATCCAAAGAGCCCCCGCCGACGGTAGTACCGGGTGTAAGCATCTGGTGGCCCACCCGGGCCCGAGTGAGGAGCAAGAAAATGCGAAAGAGTCTTTATGCAGTAGGTGCTGTCGCCGTGCTCGGCGCCGTCTCGGTTGCCGCCCCGGCGGTAGCCACCGAGACCGCCGATACGGCCTCATTGTCAGTTCTGCACGCTGTCCCCGATCTCACGGTCGACGTCTATGTCAACGGTGACCTGACCCTCGACGACTTTACCCCCGGTGAACTTGCCGGACCCCTGAACCTACCGGCAGGTGACTACGAGTTGGCTGTGACAGCTGCCGATGCCGCAGACGCCAGCGCACCGGTCATTGGTCCAGTGGCGGTGACCCTCGCGGCGGGTGGAAACTACACGGCCACGGCCAACCTCGATGCCGAGGGCGCCCCGACCGCCAACTTCTACACGAATGACGTTTCAGCGGTCGAGGCCGGACAGTCACGGCTGACCGTCCGCCATACCGCTGCCGCCCCAGCTGTCGACGTCCTCGCCGGCGACGCGGTAGTGGTTGAGAACCTCAGCAACCCGGACGAAGCGACCCTGACCACTGATCCAGGAACCATCTCCGCCTCGGTTGCTGCCACCGGAACCACTGATCCGGTCATCGGTCCAGCAGACCTGACCCTCGGCGAAGGCACCGCGACGATCGTCTATGCCTGGGGAAGCCTTGAGGACGGCAATCTCGCCCTCGCCACCCAGGTCATCGAGGGTTTGCATTCCGACCCCGCAGCTGTACCCGGTGCCCAGGCCGGTCCAGCTCAGGACAACACCGTAGCCATCATCGGAGCTGGGGCCCTCGGCCTGGTGCTCCTCTCGGGTGCAGCGGTCGCCGCACGGGTCCGGACCGCCCGCGCCGACAAATAAGCCAGTGTGGGCAGGGTGGGGCCCCTCTCGTTCCTTACCCTGCCCACCTGTCTGTCACCCTCTAAGCAGTCCGTTTGACCGGACCCGTTGAAAGCTCAAGCCGTTGCCCCGCAAATCCTGTCGTTCCGTAGCCGTCCTCCTGACCGCATCTTTTGGGCTGTTCGCTGGCGGGTGCGCCACGCCAGCTGCCCAGTCACCTACTCCTGACGCGCAGTCAGCCACCACCCCGGCCACCGCCCCCACCTCGGGATCGGCGACCGTGCAGGCACCGCCCGACGACGTCGACCTCCCGGCGANGAGCGACGTCGTCACCTCGGGGGTTGCCATCCGCCCGGCCACCGGCGCTCTGGCGGAGGCGACGCCGTCGCCCGTTTCACTGGATATCGCAGGCACCGACATCCAGGTCGGCGTCATCGACGTCGGGATTGAGGAGGACAACGAAATGGAAATACCGGAGAGCTTCTATGAGGCGGGCTGGTATCGCTATGGCCCGGCGCCGGGGTCAGCAGCGGGCAACGCCGTTCTCGCGGCCCACATCGACATTGGGACGGAAGTGATGCCCTTTACCCAGCTGAAGAACGTGCCGGTAGGCACCCTGATCACCGTCGGTCGCGAGAACGCGGAGCCGGTGCAATATGAAGTGACCGGCGTCAGACACGAGCCGAAGGCAACCCTGAACACCTCGGAAATTTTCCAGCGTGATGGGGAACATCAGCTGGTGATCATTACCTGCGGAGGAGACTGGCTAGTAGACAAGGATGATTATCAGGATAATGTTGTGCTGACGGCCTCCCCGCTCTGAACGGGTCAGAATGCAGCGACCCAGCGGAGAGGATGCCCAGCGGGGGGGATAAGAGACGCGGCCGCGGCGTAAGGAGAGTAGTTGACACCTCCAGGCCATGAGTGGACACCACAGCGCGACGTCGAATTCTCAGCGGGCGATGAGCACGCCCTCGCCCTTGCCTACCGAAGTTTTGCGCCACTGATTTTCACGGTGGCGCTTCGTTCACTGGGAGACCGGTCAGCAGCCGCCGATGTCACCCAGGAAGTATTTGTCAGGGCCTGGCGCTTTCGTTCAGGGTATAGCCCCGACGCGGGGAGCCTCCCTGCGTGGCTGCTTGGTATTAGCCGGAACCTGGTGTCCGATGCCCAGGCTGCCCGGCAAAAGATTGACAGCCTGGTGCAGCGGGTCCACACCGTCGGCGGTCCGAGGGAGCAGGAAAGGGGCGCCGACGAGATAGAGAGCGTCGCCAACCGGGTGGTGCTCAATTCAGAACTCGAACTTTTAGGCGAACCGCAGCAATCAATCCTTCGGCTCGCCTTCTACGAAGACTTAACGCACCAACAAATTTCTTCCCGGCTCGATTTGCCCCTCGGCACTGTCAAGAGCCATATTCGCCGAAGCCTCACCCAACTACGCAGCCGATTGGAGACCTGGAATGCAACACCTTGACCCGGGAACCCTCAGCATGGCTGCCCTGGACGAACCACTGGATACAGACTCGCAGGTTCACCTCGATGGGTGCGACGCGTGTGCCAGTGAGGTGCGGGAGCTGAACGGCGTGGTGCTTGCCGCTCGTGGCGATATCACCGCGGCGCCGCTGGAGTCGCCGGATTCGCAGGTGTGGGCTGCTATTCATCAGGAACTGGGCCTGCAGCCTGCACTCAGTACTGACCCTCTGACGTCGCCCTCCCCGGTTCAGGACGCCACTCCGGTCTCCGAGTTGTCACAGCTGCGGGCGGAAAAGCGGACCTTCACCCCGAAATTCCTGATCGCCGCCGTCACCGCCGGAGTCTTGACCGGTGCTGGAGCTGTGTGGGCGGTTCAGCAGGTGCGAGCGGAAGCCGCCCCGGATCTGGTTGCGCAAAGCCAGCTGGACCCGCTGGCTGGCTTCACCGCCGGGGGCAGCGCCAGTGTGTTTACGTCGGACGACGGCGTGCGCACCCTGCAGATCACCGTGACCGAGGATCAGGCCGACGGATATCAGGAAGTTTGGCTGATCGCACCAGACCTGCAGCAAATGTATAGTCTCGGTGTGATCGGGGGAGGCACCAGTTCACTGGTGATCCCCGACAACGTGGACCTTGTGGCCTTCCCGATCGTCGACGTCTCTGATGAGCCCCTCGACGGTGACCCGCTGCACTCAGGAGTGAGCGTCCTGCGTGGCACGCTGGAAGCCGAAGTCGGGTAGGTCACCGCTAGGCTGGAGGCACCAGACCGGAAGGCATTGACCATGATTGATCTGACCATTGAGAACAACGTCGCGGAAATTGTGCTCAACGCTCCAGCCAAACTCAACTCGCTCGATGAAGACGCACTCGGTGGCTTGTCCCGGGCCTACGACGAAGCGACCGCAGCCGCGGCCGACGGAACGGTGCGGGCACTGCTGCTGCGCGGCGAGGGCCGGGCGTTTTGCGCTGGACGCGATATTTCAAATGTCCATCCTGAGACCGACGACGCCGTCGCTTACCTGGAGGGGCTGGTGACACCCCTGCTCCAGAAGATGGCAGGCTTCCCCGCCCCGACGTTTGCGGCCGCCCATGGTGCCTGCCTCGGCGTCGGGCTCGGGCTGCTGGTCGCCACCGATGTGGTCTACGTCGCCGAAAACGCCAAACTCGGGTCACCGTTTGCCAATCTTGGAGCGACCCTCGACTCGGGCGGGCATTGGTTGTTCACCGAACGACTTGGCGCCCACCGCACCCTGGACCTGATTTATACGGCCGAGCTCATGAGTGGGGCTGACGCCGTCGCCGCCGGCCTGTTCAGCCGGGTCATGCCCGCCGAAGATCTGCTGCCGCGCACCCGCGAAACCGCCCAGCGGGTCGCCTCCGGTGCAACGGGGGCTTTCCGCGCCTCGAAGGAACTGGTAGCTGGCATCCGCGACCGGCGACTGGGGCTCTGGGAGTCAATCAGTGCGGAAAACGTTGCACAGGGCGAGTTGTGCCGCAGCGACGACTACGCGGAAGGGTTCACTGCCTTTCAGGAGAAGCGCAAACCCGTGTTCAATGGCTGACCGCCGCCCGCACGGAGAACGGTCCGGCCCCGGCGAGTGTGTTTGGATGCAAAAAGTTTATAACTTTTCGGGAAACATTTAGAAACAATGGCGAATTCAAAGTATTTTCCTGAGGCAATGACTTTTACTGGTGGTGTGGCCAAGGAGCGGTTTCGCAGCGTCTCATGGGGGAGGATGACATTCAGAACGGGATGTCACCACCAGTCAGAGACCGCCCCTTGGCCACACCACCCAGCGCCCCCGAGACACCCCGGGTTGCGCGCCTGCCCGGGTCAGCGAGTGTCAATGTCCTCGAACACCAGGAACGTCTGGGTGTCCATCACGCCTGGCATGGACTGCAGTTGATCGAAAATGACCCGGCGCAGCCCCACATTGTCTTCAGCCCGCACCAACAGAATGACGTCGAAGTCCCCGCCTACCAGTGCGATGTGGTGAATCTCAGGGACCAGCCGCAACTGTTCACGCAATTCCCGCCAGGCATGCTGTTGGACCTTGAGGGTCACGTAGGCGGATGACCGCAGTCCTGCCTTGATCGGGTCAATCAGCGCAGTGAACTTGGTCAGCACTCCCGAATCCGTGAGTCGGGCAATACGGGAGTAGGCGTGTGCACGGGAGATGTGCACCCTTTCCGCCACTACGGTGACCGACTGGCGGCCATCCCTGGTGAGCTCGGCAAGAATTCTCCGGTCCACCTCGTCCAACGGCTGATCCACCATTTTGTCTACACCTTTCCACGTAACGCAGCTCACATTTACAATCCGTCCACCAATTTGGGGACTAAATGAGCATCAGTCTGGAACTTTACCGTTTGGTGGATACGAATAGGAACCGAAGTTCATAATTGGATGACACAGCATCCAGTGCTCGGCGACATCCGGGTTCGCGGGATCAAGCTAACCGCCGCCCCAGTGGGCGGTATGACGGAGGCGGAGATGACCATCTCGAGCGGCAATAAACTCGCACACGGCACGGCAGACACCTCGGACCGACAGGACGCCGAAATGCTTCCCTCGGCGGTTCCTGTCCAATTGGTGGACCCGAACGGCGTCAAGGTCCCGAACGATTCCTACCCGTTTCCGGACAGCAGTCGTCTGCTGGGCGCGTACCAGAAACTGGTCATCGGCCGTCGCATCAACGATCAGGCCAATGCCCTGGTACGACAGGGCCGGATGGCTGTCTACCCTTCATCCCACGGCCAGGAGGCATGCCAGGTGGCGGCCGCCGTCGTCATCGATCGCCAGGACTGGCTGTTCCCCACCTACCGGGACACGGTCGCGGTGATCACCCGTGGTGTGGACCCGCTCGAAGTTCTCACGCTGCTGCGCGGTGACTGGCACTCCGGGTACGACCCGCTGGAGCACAAGGTCGCCACGCAGGCCACGCCCCTCGCGACCCAGCTACTCCATGCGGTCGGGGTCGCTCATGCGGCCAAATTGAAGGGCGAGGACACCGTGGTGCTTGCCCTGTGCGGCGACGGCGCCACCAGCGAAGGCGACTTCCACGAGGCCCTGAACTTCGCGGCGGTCTTCCACGTCCCGGTGGTCTTCCTCATCCAAAACAACGAGTACGCCATTTCGGTGCCCCTGAAGTCGCAAACCGTCGCGCCGTCGTTGGCGCATAAGGCGATCGGGTACGGGATGCCGGGCGAGCGAGTGGATGGCAACGACCTCGCCGCCCTGCTCTCAGTCCTCGGCGCGGCGGTTGACCGGGCGCGCGACGGCGGCGGCCCCTCCCTGGTCGAAGCTCACACCTACCGGATGCAGGCCCACACCAATGCCGATGACCCCTCCCGCTACCGTTCCCCGGACGATGTTCAGAAGTGGATCCCCAAGGATCCGCTGAGCCGGATGCGCACCTACCTGCGCGGGTTGAACCTGCTCGACGACGACGGCGAGACCCGCATTGCGGCGGACGCCGAGGCCATGGCGGCCACCCTCAGGGACGGACTCAATACGGATCCGGTGGTCGACCCTGACGATCTGTTCAACTATGTCTTCACGGAGAAGACGAGCCAGCTGCGCGAACAAGCCGAACTGTTGCGCGGGGAACTTAGCCGGGAACATTCCGCCGAGGAAGTGACACCATGACCGACACCACTGAACGCCTGCGGGACGACGCCACCACTGTGCAGGCGGAACGATCCACCGCCCAGCCGGTCACCTTCGCCAGGGCCCTCAACGCTGCGCTCGCCGATGCCATGGCTGCCGACTCATCGGTGGTGATGTTTGGTGAGGACGTTGGGGCGCTGGGTGGGGTCTTCAGGATCACCGACGGGCTCACCGCCCGGTTCGGCACGGACCGGTGCTTTGACACCCCCCTGGCCGAGGCCGGAATCATGGGGATGGCCGTCGGCATGGCGATGAACGGGATGCGCCCGGTGGTCGAAATGCAATTCGACGCGTTCGCCTACCCTGCCTTTGAACAGGTAGTCAGCCACGTCGCAAAAATGCCGAACCGCACCAAAGGCAAGGTCAAGCTACCGATCGTGATCCGCATCCCCTACGCAGGCGGCATTGGCGGAGTTGAACACCACTGCGACTCGTCGGAGTCCTACTATGCCCACACGCCTGGGTTGACGGTCCTGGCCCCGGCAACAGTCCGGGACGCCTACACCATGCTGCGTGAAGCCATCCGCTACCCGGACCCGGTCGTCTTCCTGGAACCGAAAAAACTGTACTGGTCCAAGGAGGTGCTGGATCTTGAGGAACTCCGGGAAAACTTCGAGTCCTCCTCCAGCGCACCGTCCATCGGCCGGGCAGTCGTTGCGCGGGCGGGTACCGACGCCACCCTGGTCGCCTATGGCCCCTCGGTACCCACGGCGATGGCCGCAGCGGCAGCCGCGGCGGAGGAGGGGCGTTCGCTGGAGGTTATCGACGTGCGCTCCATCGTCCCGTTCGACGACGAGACCGTGTGCGCCAGTGTCCGCAAGACCGGCCGGGCCGTGGTGATTGCTGAGGCGCCCGGGTTCGCCTCGGTCGCGGCAGAGATTGTTGCGCGCATCCAGGAACGCTGTTTCCACTCGCTGGCGGCCCCAGTTCGGCGTGTCACGGGGTTTGATGTCCCGTACCCATCGCCGAAGCTGGAACACTTCTTTCTACCAAGTGTTGACCGAATTCTGGACACCGTTGACGAACTGCAGTGGGAGGATCAGGCATGAGTGCTATGACCACCAGCGCACCCGCGCCGGGCACTGCCCTTCAGGTCTTCAACCTCCCCGATCTGGGCGAGGGACTTACCGAAGCGGAGCTGGTGAACTGGCTGGTTGCCGAGGGTGACGTCGTGGTGGTGGATCAGACCATCGCCGAGGTGGAAACCGCCAAATCCGTGGTTGAGGTGCCGTCACCCTTTGCCGGTGTGGTCGAGAAACTTCACGGTCGTGCCGGTGAAACCATCGACGTCGGCAAGCCACTCATCTCGGTGCGCCCTGCAGGCGCCCCCAGCGGGGCCGAGCCGACGGGCGAGGTGCCACCGACGGTCGCCGAGGAAACCTACCGCGAAGAAGAACGAGCCGGAATCACCCCGCCCGAACCCTCGGAGCCGGTTGAGGCTCCCGCTGCCGATGAAGGATCGGGCAACGTCCTGATCGGCTATGGCACCCCCGGCGGACTCACCTCCGGGCGCCGGCGGCGGCCAAAGCAGCAGACCGCTGCACCCTCGGGAACCGCCGCGACTGGTGCTGCGCCGCTCTTCATCTCACCGCTGGTCCGAAAACTGGCCCGTGATGCGGGCCTG
>NZ_ASZW01000127.1:0-4786 GCF_000468215.1 Arthrobacter sp. CAL618
CTGGCGGGTTGGTGCTCCGAAAGGATGTGCAGCAGGCCATCAGCAGTGCCACCGGCTCCGCGACAATCACGGGTTCGCCCACCGACAACAGCAGCGAAAGCGTCGCCCCTGATCCGGTGGGTGCGGATACTGATCGCAAGTCGGGGCTGGAGATTGCCGCCCGCACTCCGCTGAAGGGGGTGCGGAAGACTGTGGCGGACACCATGGCCCGTAGCCGCCGGGAGATCCCCGAGGCAACGGTCTGGGTCGATGTGGACGCTACCGCACTGATGGACCTCAGGGCCTCACTCAAGGCAACAAATCCCGACCAGACCCCCGGGTTACTGGCTTTCGTGGCCCGGTTCGTGACAGCCGGGCTGGCAAAGTATCCGGACCTGAACACCCGAATCGTCACCGACGATGAGGGTCGCCAGGAAATTCTCAGCTTCGACGGGGTGAATCTGGGGATCGCCGCTCAAACCGATCGGGGTCTGATGGTGCCCTGCGTTCGACGCGCAGACACGCTGAGCGCCCGCGGGCTGGATGCGGAGATCCGCCGACTTACCGCCGTCGTGCGGGACGGCAAAGCCACGCCCGCCGAGCTGACCTCGGGGACGTTCACCCTGAACAACTACGGCGTGTTTGGAGTCGACGGTAGCGCAGCCATCATCAATCACCCCGAAGCTGCGATTTTGGGTATTGGCCGAATCATTGACCGGCCGTGGGTGGTGGGCGGTGCCCTGGCTGTGCGGAAAATTACCGAACTCACTCTGACCTTCGATCACCGGGTGTGTGATGGCGGTGTTGCCGGCGGGTTCCTGCGGTATGTGGCGGACGCGATCGAGAATCCGGGCACCGTGCTTGCAGACCTTTGAAGCGAGGGGCCCAGCGGTGACCGTACCGCTCATCGGCCCGGTAGCAGCCCCTGAGCAGCACGTGATGACCTTCAACATCCGACGGTCAATGCCACACCTTTTGCCTACCAACCGGGATTCCTGGGCGGTTCGCGCGCCTTTGGTGACCCGGCTCCTACGCGATGAGCAGCCCAGCCTGTTGGGCGTCCAGGAGGCACTCCCAACCCAGCTGGACGCGGTGCGGGCCGGGCTCGGACCCGACTACGCCGGCATCGGTCGGGGGCGCAACGACGATGGCAATGGTGAGCAGTGCCCGCTCTTTTACGACCGGCGCCGGCTGACGCTGCTCGACTGGGAGCAGTTTGCGCTCTCAAGCAAACCAACCGTTGCCGGTTCGACGTCGTGGGGAAACCGGATCCCCCGGATCGCGGTCCGTGCCAGGTTCAAGGATCTGGGCACGGGGAAGGACTTCGTGGTGATCAACACCCACCTGGACCATCTGTCCCGCCGCTCTCGCCTCTATTCGGCGGACACACTGCGACACCTGGTGCGGGACTCTCAACTCCCGGGCATCGTGATGGGGGACTTCAACATTGATGCGCCGTCCGGGCCCTACACGATCCTGACCGGGTCGGGGGTGCTGCGTGACACCTGGACCGCTGCGCACCGTCAACTCACCGAACAATGGGGCACCTTCCCCCATTATCGTAAGCCGCAGCGCGGCGCCAAGCGGATCGACTGGATCCTTTCCACCCCAGACTTCACCGTCCTGCGGGCAGGAATCAACGTCACCCGGTACGGTGGTGCGTGGCCGTCCGATCACGCCCCAGTGCAGGCTGTCCTGCTGCTGGGTGCCGGCGGCGCGTAGAACGGCCAGCACATCCATCGTTGTTGAGAGGAATCCATGTCTGAGACGCCAACAGTAGACACTGTGTCGAAGGAGACCGAGTCCCGTTGGCGGGAAGTGGGACCGCAGACCTGGATACTGCGTGACGCCGGATACCGGATCAACCCAGGTCTCGTCGTCGGCACCGAGCGGGCCCTCGTGATCGACACCGGTGCCGGCCCAGCGCAGGCCGCCGTCATCCTGGCCGCCGTCCGAGAACTCACGGACCTGCCGGTGACAGCTGTGAACACCCACTCCCACTTCGACCATGCGTTCGGCAATGCGTATTTCGCCGCACAGGGGGTCGAGGAAATCTGGGCCACCGCACGCTGCGCGGAAGACCTGGCGCAGACAGGAGAGCAGCAGCGTCAGTTCGTCGCAGAGCTCGAGCCAGCCATGGCCGACGACGCCGGTCCCCACACAGCCATCCACCCCGCCAACAAGGTGGTGGACGGTGGCCCCGTCGACCTGGACCTGGGCGGCATCAGCGTAACCCTGTTCCATCTGGGGGCCGGCCATACGGATAACGATCTCCTGATCGGCGCAGGCAACGTACTCTTCACCGGGGATCTGGTCGAAGAAGGCGGCGACCCGGGGTTTGAAGACTCGTATCCTGCGGACTGGATCCGCACCCTGGGCAAGATCGCCGCGCTGGAGGACCTTTATGACGTTTTCATCCCGGGGCACGGCAACCCGGTGGGCGTCGAATTTGTCACGGCACAGCTATATAAAATGCGCACCGCGGTGCGGGTCACCAAGGTGGCAATGGATGAAGCATCAGTGGACATGACCAAGGCCATCCCCATCCTGCCCTACGGCCCCGAACAATCCCGGGCGCTGCTCATTCGGTTGCGGACCCTCGCGCACTGGAAGTGGCATCAGGCCTCCAAGTCCTGATCCCAGGCTCCCGCCGGGCAATCCGCGCCCTACCCCGTGACGAACCTCATAATGAAGAGGATCATGGTGCTAACGGTGCCCAGGGCTTTGGAAAACAGCTCTGATCGGGATTCTGAGGGAAAGGCTAATCATGGATATTCGAAAGAGCGTTATGGGAGTACTTCTGGCCGGTGCACTGGTGGGAGTTGCCGGTTGTGGGGCGTCGGAGGAATCTGGCAGTGCGGCCCCGGAGCCGGAAACTACTACCACCAGTCCGGCGGCCTCCAGCCCGGCGGCCTCCAGCCCACCCGCCGCGCCAGCCGAGATCACCGAATCAGCTGAAACCCCGGCCGAGGCGGCCGAAGAGGTGGTCATCACCATCACAGACTTTGAATTCGAAGTTTCCGGACCGGTGGCACCGGGCGCCGAAGTAACCGTCATTAACAATGATTCTGTCGGCCACACTGTCACTTCGGATGAGGATGGCCTGTTCGATTCAGTCTTCGGCCCCAACGAGACTGTCACCTTCACGGCACCCGAGGACGCGGGGGAGTACTCCTTCTTCTGCACGCCGCACCCAGGCATGATCAGCACACTGGTCGTCGAGGAATGAGCAATCGGGCACTCGCCCACAACCGCCCGGTTCTAGTCGGTCTCCGCGTGGTGATCGCCATCGGACTGGCGATCGATGCGTTCGTCCATGTGCAACTCGCCGCCAACTATCAGATCGCGTATCCAGGGGGGATGGGCGGTGGCACCCTGTTCTGGCTGCAGGCGGCCGCGGCGGTGCTCGCTGCCCTCTACGTCCTGCTCAGGGGCAGCCGGTTGTCCTACCTCGTCGCCGCGGTGGTGGCTCTATCAGCATTCGCGGCTGTGGTGGTGTCGTCCTACGTCCAGCTGCCCGCGATCGGGCCCATCCCCGCCATGTACGAGCCGATCTGGTTCTTCGAAAAGGCCCTCAGTGCGGTCGCTGAGGGGGCGGCCGGAGTTCTCGCCGTCGTCGGGATGATTCTCGTGGGGCGGCGTACCCCTGAGGCCTGATCGATAAGAGGGCGAACAGCGCCGGTGGCTACAGTAGAAGCGTGCCGGGCGAATCGTTCAACCTCAAGTCGATCGCTGTCGGCGCTTACGGCCCGTCGCTGCTCTATGGGATGGCGACGGGGGCGATCCTTCCAGTAATAGCGCTCTCGGCGCGCAGCCTCGGGGCTGACATTGCGACGGCGGCACTGATCATCACCCTCACCGGGATCGGCTCCCTGGTCACCAACGTGCCCGCAACGCTCCTGACCACCCGGTTCGGTGAACGGTGGGCCCTGGTCGGGGCGTCACTCTGGTGCTCGACGGCGATGGTACTGGCCTTGCTGGCCCCCAACCTCGCCGTGTTCGCCGCAGCCATCTTCATGATCGGGATGGCCGGTGCCGTTTTCGGTCTGGCCCGCCAGAGTTACCTCACCGAAGCC
Organism: Arthrobacter sp. CAL618; assembly: GCF_000468215.1. Taxonomy (NCBI): domain Bacteria; kingdom Bacillati; phylum Actinomycetota; class Actinomycetes; order Micrococcales; family Micrococcaceae; genus Arthrobacter; species Arthrobacter sp. CAL618. Next base: position 4,056 of record NZ_ASZW01000127.1, read on the forward strand.
GTTCCCATCCACTTCAGGGCGAGGGCGCTGTCCACGCTCGGCGGTGTCACCAGGATCGGCGTTTTCCTCGGCCCTTTCGCGGCGGCTCTGGCCATGAGCTTCGCTGGATTGGCTGGTGCGTACTGGGTGGGGGCGGGGGCCGCTCTCGCTGCTGCCGCCCTGAGCAGCAGGGTGCCTGAGCTGGTCGCCCCCGGGCGGTTGGCCATGAACGGATCCACTGCCCTCGAGCGGGTAGCGGACCCGCCGTCGTCGGCCCCGACAGTCCGGTCCATTCTGCGATCCCACCGCAGGGTTTTTGCGACGGTGGGCATTGGTGTCCTGCTGATCGCCGCCATCCGGGCCACCCGACAGGCGGTGTTGCCGCTCTGGGCGCAGGATATCGGTCTGGACGCCACCACCACTGCCCTGATCTATGGCCTGTCCGGCGCCATCGACATGCTGATCTTCTACCCGGCCGGGAAGATGATGGACGTCAGGGGGCGGCGGTGGGTTGCCGTACCCTGCATGCTGATCATGGGCGTAGCGCTGATCCTGTTGCCCTTCACCGGCGATGCAGTGGGGCTGCTGCTGGTGGCGCTCCTGATCGGATTCGGCAACGGTATCGGCTCGGGCATCGTGATGACCCTGGGGGCTGACTTCTCACCGAATCCCGGCCGGCCCCAGTTCCTTGGAATCTGGCGGCTACTCAGCGATGTCGGGACCATGACCGGCCCGGGGGTTCTTGCGGCGGT
>NZ_ASZW01000128.1:0-5370 GCF_000468215.1 Arthrobacter sp. CAL618
CTGGGCCTCCTTGCCGCGGCAGTCTTGTGGTTCTGGGTGCCCCCGCACCGGCCGACGTCGCTCGCCCGGAGCTAGCCCACGCGGCGCCGTGCCTGATGGCTGAACAGACAGCTGGCAGCAGCGCTGAGGGTGAACCCCACCCCAACGATCATTGACAGCCCGGACCAGAAGAACAGGGGAATGCGTGCTGTCCCGGGGACGGGCGCGGGTCCGATGAGCTGGACGTACAGGTACAGGATGACACCGAGTGCGAGCCCTGCCACTCCCGCAGCCCAGCAGAAGGTGAGCCACAACCGTGAGGCCGCCCAATGCTCGCCGTAGCCGGACCACACATTCCAGGCGTTGCCGAACCGCATGATCAGCAGACCGCCCAGCAGGGTCCACGCACCCACCACCAGGAAGGCCGCGATGACGTCTGCGGGACGATGCCACAGGTTGAGGAAGGTGGTGGCCCCGGCCGCCACCGAATAGGTGCCACCGGCTGCGGCAGCCAACGGTCTCCACCTCGGAGTGACCACCAGGAAAATCGCTGCAGCAGCTGACGCGGCGAGAGTGGTGTGGCCGGACGGCAGCGAGTTGAAGTCGAGCGTCGGCACGCCCCGGTCGGGGCGATCGAACAACAGGTTCTTCAGGACCTGGGTGGTGAGGTTGGCCCCGGCAATGGTTCCCAGGGCGATCACCGCTGCCGACCACCGCTGCCTGCGTAGCGTCACGAACAGGATGACCGCCGCAGCGAACAGCACCGACAGCGCCGGCAGGCTGTCCAGAAACTGGAGGAAGGGTTGCTGCGAGTCGGGGGCCGCGAAACCAGCCTCACGCCAGGCCGATTCGTCCGCGAACTGGCCGGTGCTGGTCCGCACGAACGCCCAATAGGTCCAGCCCAGCGCCACGGCACACACCAGCGAACCCATCAGGAACAGTGATGGGTTCCGGGCGGCGGGAAGTTTCCTCCCCGTCGGGTTCGCGGATTTTTGTGGGCTCACCCTGCAAGACTTCCATACCGGCGCTGCACTTCTGCAATCCAATCGTGATCTTCCGGCAGGCCGTGATGCCGGCCCGGCTACGCACAATGAGAACATGGGTTGGCATACTGGGCCTCTGGCGGCATCGCTCGCCGCGATCGCGGTGGCAATGTCTGCGTGCGGTGCGGTCGGGGTTCCGACGTCGGCGCCTACCGGTTCGAGCCCCGCCGATCCAGTGGTGCCTGATCCATCCCCGTCCAGCGGCATCGCGGCGACAGGGGAGGTGCTGGCCCAAACGACCGTCTGGCAGCAGGGCGATGGTCTTCCCCAGCTTTGCCTTGGCGCGGTTGGGGAGTCCTATCCGCCCCACTGTGGTGGCCCCGTGGACCTGCTCAACTGGGACTGGGACGCCGTTGAGCAGTTCGAAACCGCCTCCGGGGTGACGTGGGGCACTTACGCCGTCCAGGGAACCTGGGACGGCAAAGCCTTCACCCGGACCCAGGAACCCATCCCGCTCTCGCTGTACGACCCGATGGCCGACTTCGATCCGCGACTGGACCCAGCGAACCCCGGATCCAATGACGAGGCCACCCTTGAAGGGATCGAGCTCGACATCCGGGCGTCGGGCGACCCGGTGATCTACTCGTCGATAACGAACGGTTATCTGGTTGTCGCAGTCGACTATGACGACGGTACCCGCCAGGAACGCTACGATCGCGAGTTCGGGCCGGACACGGTGATCGTCCAGTCGGCACTCCGGCCGGTGCCCTGAGCGACGACGTCCTGGGTTCGGTGAGGAGCACCGTCGCGCTGCCTGAACCCGGTCGCGTAGCCTGAACCCGTGAGTACACTTCCCTCAACCGCCGAGCTTCTCGCAGTCGCCCGTGTGGTCTCGATTCCCATGCGGGTGACCTTCCGCGGGGTCCAGCACCGTGAGGCGCTGCTGGTGCAAGGGCCGGCCGGCTGGGGCGAGTTCTGCCCGTTCCCTGAATACGACGACGCCGAGGCCGCGCCGTGGCTACGGGGAGCCATCGAGGCCAGCTGGGAGGGCTTCCCCGCTGCTGTTCGCGGGAAGGTTGCAGTCAACGCGACGGTCCCGGCTGTCCCAGCCAGTGAGGTCGAATCGGTGCTTGCCCGGTTCGGTCCGGTTACCGCGGTCAAAGTGAAGGTCGCCGAACGGGGCCAGACCCTTGCCGACGACCTGGCCCGCGTCGCCGAGGTGCGGCGGCTGCTACCGGCTGCAGGGCTGCGCGTTGACGCCAACGGCGGCTGGACTGTTGCTGAGGCGGTGATCGCCCTCACGGTGCTGGCCGAGCACGGCCTTGAGTATGCGGAGCAACCGGCGATGACCATTGACCGGCTCCGCGCCGTCCGGCTCGAGTTACGCCGTCGGGAGATCCCCGTCCTCATCGCAGCCGACGAGTCCGTCCGGAAAGAATCCGACCCGTTGCGCGTGGCACGCGAAGATGCTGCCGATCTGCTGGTCATCAAGGCTGCGCCACTTGGCGGGGTCCGGCGGGCCCTGGACATCGTTGCGCAGGCCGGGCTTCCCGCCGTCGTCAGCTCCGCCCTGGATACCTCGGTGGGAATCAGCGCCGGGGTGGCGCTCGCGGCCGCGCTGCCGGAGCTGCCGTACGCCTGCGGACTGGGCACCGTCTCTCTCATGCGCGGCGACGTCACCGAACGGTCGCTGGTGCCCGACGGCGGCTGGCTGGCGGTGGGCAAGGTCCAGGTCTCCGATGACCTGCTGGAGCGCTATGCGGCAGATCCTGAACGGACCGCCTGGTGGCTCGACCGGCTCGAACGCACCCGGGCACTGCTCGGCTCCGCCTAGATCTCCCACCCCCTCCGCCTCTTGGATCCGGGGTGGCGGGGGGCCGAAACCGGCAAAAGTCCTGCGGAATGGCTGAACGGAGGCGGAAGTTCACCTTCCTGTCACCTGGACTGCCCGCAGTGTTAGCCCGGCCTTGTCAGTGTGGAAGCTGCTCACCCCGCTCCACTGCTGGAAGGCACCACATGAGTGACACGAAGAAGCGCTTTTTGCCCATGCTTGGCCACACGAATGGAAAGCGCAGCGCGGTGACGTGCGCGTTGAAGTGTGACAATGCGTGCGCTTCGGCAGTCTGCAACACGTCCGACAACAGCTATTTCAGGGATGTCGTCTCCTCTGAGTACTCCCGCCGGAACGTGCTTGGCGTCGGTGCCGTCGGGGCGCTGGCCCTCATCGTTGGTGGACAGACAGGCACCCGGGTGCCGACAGATCCCCAGCTGGCGCCCGCCGTCGCCCTCCAAAAGCGGGGGCCCCGGAGCAACCTGAAGTTCGCCCCGATCCGTCCGGTAGATGCTCTGGTAGATGATTTCACGGTGCCGAAGGGCTTCACCTGGCAACCGATTATCCGCTGGGGCGATCCCCTGTTCCGCGAGTCGCCGGTGTTCGACGTCTTTAACCAGTCCGAGGCCGCACAGCAACTGCAGTTTGGCTACAACTGCGATTACACGGACATTCTGGATCTGCCGGGAAGCAAGGGCAAACGGGCCGTGATGTTCGTCAATCACGAGTACACCAACGAACCCATCATGGTGCCACCCAGTCTGCCGGCCGCGGAGGTGCGGGGTATCGGCCGCGCAGCGCACGGTCTGACAGTGGTGGAACTGGAGCGTCAAAACGCTTCGAAGGCCTGGAAGTATGTTCAGGGCGCACCGTTGAACCGTCGCTTCCTGCTCGACACCCCCTACGAGTTGACGGGTCCCGCCGCCGGATCCGATTTGGTCAAAACCATTGATGATCCCGCGGGCCGAACCATTCTCGGAACCCTCGGCAACTGCGCCGGCGGAACCACTCCCTGGGGAACTATCCTGTCAGGGGAGGAAAACTTCAACGGCTACTTCGTCAGCCCGGGAACCAGTGCCTCGGACCGTAGATACGGGCTCACCGCGTCTCCGACGGCCCGTGGCTGGGAGGTCGACGAACCTCGGCTGGATACCCGGAACAAGGGATACCAGAACGAAGCGAACCGTTTCGGTTACATCGTCGAGGTGGACCCCTTCGACCGGACCTCGACGCCGAAGAAGCACTCGATGCTTGGCCGCTTCAAGCATGAGGGCGCCAACGTGATCGTGGCTGGCGACGGCAGGGTGGTGGCTTATTCCGGTGACGACGAGCGGTTCGATTACCTCTACAAGTTCGTCTCCCTGAACCGGATGGACACCGCCGGCACTCCCGCAGCTCGGCGGAAGAACATGACGCTCCTCTCCGAGGGGTCGCTCTACGTGGCGCGGTTCCAGGGCAACTCGGCCCCCGAAATTGATGGGTCCGGCGATCTGCCCACCGACGGGGAGTTCGACGGCGTCGGCGAGTGGTTGCCACTGATCGTCAACAACAAGTCGGCAGTGCCGGGAATGAGCGCTGCTGAGGTAGCGGTCTATACCCGGCTGGCCGCCGACAAGGTGGGTCCCACCAAAATGGACCGGGCCGAAGACGTGGAGCCGAACCCCAGCACCGGCAAGGTTTACGTGGCCTGCACCAACAACACCAACCGCGGTGTCGGCGCCAACTCGCCTGCTGACGAGGCGAACCCGCGAACCGCTAACCGGTCGGGACATGTCGTTGAGATCACCGAGAACGGCGGAGACCAGACCTCTGCTCGGTTCACCTGGAACCTGTTGATGGTCTGCGGTGACCCGGCCAATGACCCCACCGTGTACTTCAGCGGATTTCCAGCGCAGAAAGTCTCGCCGATTTCATGCCCGGACAACCTGGCGTTCGACTCGGTCGGCAATCTGTGGATCTCCACTGACGGGCAGCCGGGCACCATCGGGTACTGCGATGGCTTGTTTCAGGTCACCCTCGACGGGGAGGAACGCGGCAAGGTGGAACAATTCCTCGCCGTACCACGGGACGGCGAGACGTGTGGGCCGATCATCAGGGACAAGGACCGCCACGTTTTCGTTGCAGTCCAGCACCCGGGGGAGAACGGCGTCTGGGGAAACCAGACCTCCCTGTTTCCCGACTATGTTGCTGATGGCAGTAAACCGCGCAGCGGCGACGCAGCGGTGCCACGCCCCTCGGTGATACAGGTCCTTCCGGGTAAAGACAAACGTCCCGGTCGTGGCCGCGGTGCGGGCAGGCTGCACAGTGACGACGATCGCGGCGGCAGGGAAGCGAAGGCAACAGGCAACCGTTAGCCCCACTTTCCGCCGGGACCCCCCGCCCTTCCCATCGAGTCAGCACAGATAGCCGGTTTGGCGCCGGAATCCTGTCAGATGTGTTGACTCGATCCGGGTGGGGGAGCGCGTTCTGGGCGGGGGAGCGCGTTCCGGGTGGGGGACGAGCGCGGAACCCGATGTGTGAGGATTGAAGCGTGAATGAGCAGCTGAACTCCGTCGACGCCGCCCGGCTAGCCGTTGC
>NZ_ASZW01000129.1:0-27513 GCF_000468215.1 Arthrobacter sp. CAL618
GGGCGTCCGCCACGTCGTCGTTGCACCGGGATCCCGAAGCGCACCCCTGGCGTATGCGCTGGCCGAGGCTGAGGCCGCGGGTGCGGTGCGGTTGCATGTCCGGATCGACGAGCGGGTTGCCGGGTTCACCGCGCTCGGCCTGGCGCAGGGATCGCAGCGCCCCGCGGCGGTGCTGACGACGTCGGGTACCGCCGTGGGGGAACTGATGCCAGCGGTCATGGAGGCGAACCACGCGGCCGTGCCCTTGGTGGTGTTGTCAGCGGACCGGCCCGACGAGCTTCGGGGGAGCGGCGCCAACCAGACCACCAACCAGGTCAACCTTTACGGTTCGCACGTGCGGTGCGCACTCGACGTCCCGGCGAGCACTGATCCCTCGGCGTTCGTTGCCAGGGCCCTGGCCGAGGCGCTGGGGGCCTCAGGCCCACGTGGTCCGGTCCAGCTGAACCTCGCGTTCCGCGACTCGCTGGTCCCCGGCACTGTAGACCCCGGCACTGTAGTCACCGGCGCTGTAGTCCCCGGTGCTGTGAGCCACGACGGGGCTCCTGTAGGGTTCCCGCCAGCCACCGCTCCTTCCACCGACGCCATCCTGCCGCTGACCAGCCAGTCCGACGACGACACCGCGACCCATGACGCCGCCACTCACGACGCCGCCCTTCCGACGTTGACCGCCCGAACCGTGGTGGTCGCAGGCCACGGCGCCGGGGAACTGGCGGCGGTGTTTGCCCAGCACCTCGGCCTCCCGTTGCTCGCCGAGCCCTCCTCCAATGCCCGGTTCGGTCCCAATGCGGTTGCCCAGTACCGGCTGCTGCTGGAACATCTGGGGCCCGACGTCGAGCGGGTGATCGTGTTCGGGCGGCCCACCCTCTCACGACCAATAGCAGCCCTGCTGTCCCGACCGGAGGTGCAGCAGGCACTTTACCTCCCGGGGCCGGTGGCCTGGTTCGAAGAAGGCCGACGCCGGGAGCGGATCATCACCACCCTCGATGAGTTGCTGCAGTTCGCCGGTCAGGGCGAGGACGGATGGTTGGGGCGGTGGCAACAGGCCAGTGCCCGCGCTGATGCCGCTCTTCGGTCAACCCTCGCCGAAAGCGCCTCCCTGACCGGGCTCCACGTGGCAGACGCCGTCTGGGAAAGCACTGACGGAAATCTCATGCTCGGATCCTCCAATCCCATCCGGGACGCCGATCTCATCGCGTCCCCTGGCTGGCACCCCCTGGAGGTCTACGCCAACCGCGGCCTCGCCGGTATTGATGGAACCATCTCCACCGCCACCGGTATCGCGCTCGCGACCGGTATCCCCACGCGCCTGCTGCTCGGTGACCTGACTTTTCTGCACGACGCCGGTGGGCTGCTTTTGGGGCCCGGCGAGGATGAGGCCGACCTGCAGATAGTGGTGCTCAACGATGCCGGCGGAGGCATCTTCGGTCTCCTGGAACACGGGGAGGAGAAGAACCTCGAACGCCACAGCAGGGTCGTAGAGCGTCTCTTCGGCACCCCCCACACCGCCGATCTCGAGGCGCTGGCCCATGGGTACGGCGTCAGGCATTCACTGGTCACCTCGGCCGCTGGCCTTGACGCAGCACTGGCGCCACCCATCAAGGGCCGCTCGGTGATCGAGGTCCGGGCCGACCGATCGGGCCTCCGCGCATTGCACGCCTCGATCAAGGCAGGCGTCGCCAGGGTGGTGTAGGCCGGGCCGGAACCGTGCGGTGTGGGCCTACCGAAAGAGTCGGTAGTTCTGCCACCCCGAACCGATGGTGAAAGACCCACCCCAGCCGCCGGAGTTGATCGGGTAGTGCCTGAGGGCGCCGGAACTGGTTCGAGCGGTCAACCCGTAGGAGCCTGGGCCCCGGAAACCCGAGACGGCTTGTGCGCTTTCGATGTGTTGCCAGCCGGAGCCGATGGTACGTCGACTCTCGTAGATGAAACGTGCTTTTCCATTGGACCGGTAAAGCACCAGTTCACCGTTGGTGCGGGTGGCGAGCACGTCCTGGTTGCCGTCCCGGTCAAAGTCAGCCAGCGTGATCTTCAGGTTCTGCCACCCCGACCCGATCTGCCCCCGGGCCTGCGAGGACAGGGCTCCGCCGGTGTTGTTTGCGTAGTGCCACAGCCGTCCTGCGTCGTCCTTGGTGACCACCGACGGGTACCGGCTCCCCCGCCACCAGGTGCCGACAGTGATCTCATGGTTGGCCCAGCCGCTGCCGATCCGGATGGGTGACTGGAAACCGCCGCCCCGGAGCCCCCGATAGAGCGTGAGTTTTCCGTCCTGCCACTGGGCGAGGATGTCCTGGATGCCGTCGGAGTTCCAGTCGGTGGTGAACCCGGCCTTCAGACCGCCCCAGCCGCTGCCCACGCGGGCGCGCTGCGCGAATCCGCCGGTCCAGTTGGGCGGGTAATTCCACAGCACCCCTGCGGAATCCACTGCGGTGAGGTCCGTTGGGCTCTTGATGGTCGGGTTGGAACCGTCGAAATAGTGCTCCAGCGTGGGGATGCCGCGGGTCTTCATCTCGGTGGCTAGTGGCCGCCCCACGTAGCGCAGATGCCACGGTTCGTAGGTGTAACCGGTGGTCGATTGGTAACCGTCCGGGTAGCGAATGATGAACCCGTACCGCCATGCATTGGCGGCGACCCACTTGCCGCCCGCGGTGGTCCCGAAACAGGCACCCAGGCCACAAGTGCCGTTGGCGTTGCCGACGTCGACGGCGAGTCCGGTCTGATGCTCGCTGTGCCCCGGGCGTGCCGAAATGGTGTCGGCCACTGCCTGCCCGTATCGCGCCACATAGCTGTTGTAGAGGGATGCCTGCTCGGCGTAGGAACGGTAGGCGCTCACCACGCTCAGTGGTGCCCCAGCGTTACGCGCGCCAGCAAAAAGGCTTTCCAGATTCGCCGAGACAGCACGCCGGAGTACAAAGTTGGTGCCGGGAAAATAGACCAGATCCGGTGCGATGTAGTGCAGGGGGTTCAGCGGCCGTGACTTGGTGACCAGCACGTGATAGCTGTTCGGGTTCGCCACGGGGACGGCGGCCGTTGCGGGCTGGGCTGTGAGCATCCCACCCAGTAGGGCGCAGCACAGCACGACGACGCTGAGGAGTCTTGCGCGAAGCCTTGGGTTCCGGATGGGTGAGGGCATGAGGATTCCCGCGGGTAGGTGGGTCTGGTGGACCTATCGTCCCACGCACTCCGGCCCGCCGCTAGGGGACCAAAGGCGCAGGACATTGCCGCCAACCGAGTGGTTACAGAACCTTCGAGAGGAACTCTTTGGTGCGTTCATGCTGCGGGTTGCCGAGGACATCCTCGGGTTTGCCCTGCTCGACCACCACTCCGCCGTCCATGAATACCACCCGGTCCCCAACTTCACGGGCGAAGCCCATTTCGTGGGTGACCACCATCATGGTCATGCCGTCCTTGGCCAGCTGCTTCATCACATCGAGCACGTCACCCACCAATTCGGGGTCCAGGGCGCTGGTGGGTTCGTCGAAGAGCATCATGTCCGGGTCCATGGATAGCGCACGTGCAATTGCCACGCGCTGCTGCTGCCCGCCGGAAAGCTGGGCCGGAAAGGCCATGGCCTTGTCCTCCAGACCCACCTTGGCGAGGTTGCGCGCCGCGACCTCACCTGCCTCTGACTTGCTGCGCTTCTTCGCCCTGATCTGAGCCAGGGTGAGGTTACGGGTCACGTTCAGGTGCGGGAAGAGGTTGAACTGCTGGAACACCATGCCGATGCGGGTGCGTACTTTGTCCAGGTCCGTCTCGTCGTCCGTGATATCGACGCCTTCCACAAGGATGGTGCCGCTGGTGGGCTCTTCCAACCGGTTGACGCACCGGAGCAGGGTGGACTTGCCAGAGCCAGAAGGCCCGATCACGCAGACCACCTCACCCTGATCCACATGGAAGTCGATGCCCTTGAGGACCTCGTTGTCCCCGAAGCTCTTGTGCAGGTCGCGGACCTCGATGGCCGGCACGCCCTTGCGGAGCGCTGGTTCAGTCACCTCGCTCACCGCCCTCTCTTGTTGTGTCGTTCAAGCTTGGCCACCAGCTGGGTGAGCGGCAGGGTGATGATCAAATACAGGAGGGCAGCGAGGACCAACGGGGTTGCGTTGGCGGATGAAGAGACCATGTCACGGGCGAAGGTGGTCAACTCGCGGTCGCCCAGAGCCATGCCCGCGATGAACAGGAGTGAGGTGTCCTTGATCAGGATGACCAGTTCATTGGTCAGCGGCGGGGTGATGATCCTGAACGCCTGCGGCAGGACGACAGAGATCATGGTCCACGACGGATGCATCCCCAGGGACCGGGCGGCCTCCACCTGGCCTGGCGGAACAGCTTCAATCCCCGCTCGGATGGTTTCGGCGATGTAGGCGGAAGAGACGATGATTAGGGCGATCAGGCCAGCGCCGGCGCTACCGCCCGGCGGACGCCAGCCAAAGGCGATCGGCACCGCGAACGCAAAACCGAAGATCACCAGCAGAGCGGGGAGCCCCCGAAACAGCTCGATGTAAGCGGTCGCTGCCCAGCGATAGGGCAGGACCGGAGAGAGCTTCATCAGCGCCAGAATCAGGCCGAGGAGCAGCCCACCGACAAACGCGATGGCCGTGTAGAGGACTGTGTTCTTCGCCGCGACGGTCAGAATTTCGGGGAATGCCTCGACAGCAACGTCCAGGTCGAAGAAATTGCTTTGGATCGCCTCCCAATCGGCGAGCCAGACGACGACGGCGACGGCGAGGATGAAGAGTGCGTACAGGGCGCCGCGGGTCAGACGTCTGCGGGTTGAGCGTTTCAAGTCGGGAGCCAATCTTTCTCGGGGGCTGTCGGCCCGGAACCCGTCAGGATCCGAGGATCCCGGACCGGTTCCGGGCCAGAATTCCTACTCCGAGAAGTAGGTGTTGTAAATCTCGTCGTACTCGCCGTTGTCCCGCAGCTCGGCGAGCTGCTCGTTGACGGCCTCGAGGAGATCCTCGCTGCCTTCCTTGGGCAGTGCGAAACCGTATTGCTCATCGGTTTCGAACTCTTGGGCGATCGTGTAGGTGCCGTCCTCGGTGTGGCTGAGGTTCACCGGCAGGTCCTGCAGGATGGCTGCGACGTTGCCGGCCTGGAGAGCTGAGTACAGTTCAGCGTCGCTCGGGAAGGCTACAACCTCGGTGTCGGAAGGGACGTTCTCGCGGGTGTACGTTTCACCGGTGGTTCCGGCCTGAACACCCACCGACTCGCCCGCAAGATCGTCGATCGAGGCAAGATCCGAGTCCACGGGAACCAGCAGGGACTGCAGGGAATCGTAGTACGGCTCGGTGAACGCAATGTTCTCCGCGCGCTCCTCGGTGATCGTGATGGCGCTGGCACCGACGTCGCACTGGCCGGCCGCAAGCACCGCGCCACTGGCGAGGCCGTCGAAGCCGACGTCGACCACCTCAAGCTCGAGGTCCAGGCCGGTGGCGATGGCGCGCATCAGGTCCATGTCGAAGCCGACGTATTCGCCGTCCTCTTCATACTCGAATGGCGCGTACGGGATGTCCGAGCACACGGTGAGCGCGCCCTCAGCAATCAGGCCGAGGCCCGAATCATCGGCGGCTGGCTCGTCGGAGCCACCGCAGGCGCTAAGTGCTAGCGCACCGATGGCCGCGATGGCGAGGGTCTTGGGAACGGCTGAGCGCTTGGCAAACATACAAATACCTCTTTGGTGGACGGGAAAACTTCGATTCAAATTCTAGCCGCATGGAGATGTGCATCACAGGCTACAGGTATTGCGTACTGGTAACCATCGGGACCTGACAGTGCTGAGGACGGGGAATGCTACCGCCGGATGCCCAGGGCCTCGATCATGGGCCTGAACTTGCTCCACGATTCCGCCAGCTCAGCTGCGGCATTCGATGCAGCGACGATGCCACACCCCGCGTACATTCGAACCCGGGTTGGACTCTCGATTACCGCGCCGCGTAACGCGATGCCCCACTCACCATTGCCCCGGGCATCCATCCAGCCCACTGGCCCGGCATAGGGTCCGCGCTCCATATGCTCCAGTTCCCGGATCAGGGCTCCCGCTACGGTCGTCGGTGTCCCACAGACCGCCGCAGTGGGGTGCAACGCCCCGACCAGGGCCAACGACGTCGGTACGCTGCCATCGGCGCCCGGTTCCAGTTGCGCTGTGACATCGGAAGCCAAATGCCAGACGTTGGGTAGTTCGAGGACGAACGGCTCGCTGTGTGATGTCATGGTGCTGGTGAATGGCTCCAACTGGCCGGTCAGCGAGTCGATGGCGATCTGGTGCTCATGCAGTTGCTTCTCGGAGCCAGCGAGCACCCGCTGCGCGTAGTCCGGATCATCGGCCGGTGCATTGTTGCGGTCCAGGGTGCCGGCGAGGACCCTGGCCTGGGCCGTCGAGTTCTCAACTTTAATGAGCATTTCAGGTGTTGAACCGATCAACCCGTCCACCGAGTAGGTCCAACAGTCCGAGTACCTGACCGCCAGTTCGCGCAGCACCTGGGCGGTCGCCACCGGAGAACCGAGCTCGGCGACGACGTCACGCGCGAGCACCAACTTACTCAGCTCGCCGCTGCGAACGTGCTCGATCCCCTGCTCCACGGCGGTCATCCACTGCTCCTCGGAGAGAATTCCCGGGGTGAGCCGGTCGGCGGCGTCAGGAACACGTTCGATGGCCGTCTCGTCGAGGTATTCAGCCAGTGCTGCCTCGGCGGCGTCGGCGGTTACTTCCGCGCCTTCGTCGTCGGTGATGTAGGTCAGCCAGCTGTGACCATCGCGGCAGCCCACCACAACGCGCGGCACAATCAGCCGGGACTGATGCTGGGAGGTCTTGGAGAACGCAAACGAGCCGAAGGCCACCAGTCCGGAACCGGGAACGGCGAGCGGATTGTCGACGTCGGCGGCGTCGAGTTGGGTGCGCCACCACTCCTGGGCCTCAATGAACCGGTCGGGGCCCGCCGTCGTGAACCGGGCGCTTTCCCCGAAGGCAACCAGGCCATCGCCGCGGCGCACCCAGGTGTGAACGTCATTGCGGGCAACATAGTCGAGCAGGCCGGTACTGTCGTCGAGCTGTCCCCGTGGAATGGTGATGCTGCGCAGACCGCGCACTGGTGTCAGCGGCGGCGCGACCGCGATGGAGGACGGAGTGCTCATGATTTCCAAGCCTACTCTTGCCCGGCAGTGGCAGGGACGGGCTGGCCGTGCCGCTGCCGAAACCCGGTTGCCCGGAACCCGGTCGCCCGCGCCCCGATTATGGACCTGTCAATTGTTTGAGACAATACAAGGGTGAACCGTGCATCACTGGAAAAGCGTCCCGAAGAAGTTGCAGCCATGTTTGACGACGTGGCGCCCAAATACGACGTGGTCAACGACGTCCTGTCCCTCGGACAGACCCACCGCTGGCGTCGCATTGTGGTGGATGCGGTAGGAGCCGCGAAGGGCCAAAAGGTGCTCGACCTGGCCGCCGGAACCGGCACCTCCAGCGAGCCCTACGCAGACAACGGGGTGTACGTCGTCGCCTGCGATTTCTCCCTTGGCATGTTGCGGGTCGGCAAACGCCGTCGCCCGGACATTGATTTCATCGCCGGCGATGCCACCGATCTGCCGTTTGCCGACAACTCCTTTGACGCGACGACCATCTCCTTCGGGCTCCGTAACGTGCACCGTCCGCAGCAGGCGCTCGCGGAGATGCTGCGCGTCACCAAGCCCGGCGGAAAACTGGTGATCGCCGAGTTCTCACAACCAACCGTTCGACTGTGGCGCACCATGTACACGGAGTACCTGATGCGGGCATTGCCCGCAATTGCGACGAAGGTCAGTTCGAACCCGACCGCCTACGTGTATCTCGCGGAATCCATCAGGGCCTGGCCGGATCAGGATGCACTGGCTGGCTGGCTCACTGATGCCGGGTGGCAGGACGTGGCCTACCGCAATCTCAATGGCGGTATCGTCGCCGTCCATCGCGCGACCAAACCCGCTGACACTGCTACAGCACCCGCACAGGCGCGCCTCAGCCGCCGCAGCACGCGGCCAGCAAACTAAGTGTCGGTACTGATTGTCGGGGCTGGCCCCGCTGGCTCAACCGCTGCCTACTACCTGGCGCGTGCCGGGGTAGACGTGACAGTGGTGGAAAAATCGGTCTTCCCGCGTGAGAAGGTCTGCGGAGACGGGTTCACGCCCCGCGCAGTCCGTGAGATCCAGCTGCTCGGCCTGCCTCATGAGGAGACGGCGGGATGGCGCCGCAACGTCGGGCTGCGGCTCAAAGCCGGCGGCCGCACCGTCGAGGTGCCCTGGCCGGAGCTAACCGACTTCCCCGATTACGGGCTGGTCCGCACCCGGTTCGGATTCGATGAACAACTAGCCGAACACGCTCGCGCGGCGGGCGCCGTCATCCTTGAGGGTCACTCCGTCACCAGAGCGATCCGCAACGACGCCGGCCGGGTGACCGGCGTCGTCGTCAATATCCTGGACTCGTCCGGGCGTAAGACGGGGGAGACCCGGCAGTTTCACGCTGACACCGTCCTGGCGGCCGACGGCAACTCGACCCGGACGGCCGTCAGCCTGGGCTTGGCGAAGCGCGATGATCGCCCGCTCGGCGTCGCGGTACGCACCTACTTCACCAGTCCGCGCCATGAGGACCCCTGGATGGAAGGGTGGCTCGAGCTCCCCGACGCGACCGGCAAGNCGCTTCCCGGCTACGGCTGGGTCTTCGGTGTGGGGGATGGCACGTCCAATGTGGGCCTGGGCATCCTCAATTCCTCTGCCGAGTTCGGCAAGCTGGATTACAAGCAGGTGCTGCGGGACTGGACCGCCGGGATGCCCGCCGAGTGGGGTTTCGTTCCCGAGCAGCAGGTCGGCGAGATCCGCGGCGCCGCCCTGCCCATGGGCTTCAACCGGACACCCCACTACAGTCCGGGGATGCTGCTGCTCGGCGATGCCGGCGGAATGGTGTCCCCGTTCAACGGCGAGGGTATCTCCTACGCGATGGAGTCGGCCCGGTACGCTGCCGAGTTCATCATCAACGCCGAACAGGTCGGCTCAACCCTGGGCCGCGATCAGGTCCTGGCCGGTTACGCGCCACACATCAGAGGGCTGTGGGGGAGCCACTTTACCCTCGGCACCATCTTCGCTCAGCTGATCGGCAAGCCGGCCATTCTGCGGTTGGCGCTGCGGACCGGCATGCCGATCCCGGTGCTGATGCGCTTTGTGGTGCGGATGCTCGCCAACCTGACCGACTCCGGTGGCAAAGGTTTCGAGGACCGCGTCATTCACCTGCTGGAGCAGCTGGTGCCGGCCGTCAGCAACCAATCCCATCCGCGCGCGCGGACGCATGCCAGTTCCACGCGCTCTACTAGTTAGTCTTAGACAGTGACAGAATCTGCGAACCCCGGCTGGACCCGTGCTGGACACTCGCTGTCCGATGGCGCCGAGCTCGACACTGCCACCGGAGCCATTGCTACCGGTCTGCGGCTTCCGCCCGGATTTGCCTTGATCGCCGAGGATCCTCACCTTGGGCCCGCGGTCACCACCTGCCTGGCCAAGGTCGAGAAGCAGCTCCGGGAAGCCATCGCCAGCTCCGATCCGCTCGCCGATGCCACCAGCCGCCACCTCGTTGAAGCGGGCGGCAAACGCATCCGGCCACTGTTGACCATTCTGGCGTCGCACCTCGGGGATGCCAGCCGCCCCGAGGTGGTGCAGGCCGCCGTCGTCGTCGAACTGACCCACCTGGCCACGCTCTATCACGACGACGTCATGGACTCGGCGCCGTATCGTCGCGGTGCGCCGACGGCCCACGAGGTGTGGGGCAACTCGGTAGCCATCCTGACCGGTGACCTGATCTTCGCCCGTGCCTCCATCCTGGTGTCGGAGCTGGGCGGCCGGGCCCTGGGGATCCAGGCGCGGACCTTTGAACGGCTCTGCCTGGGACAGCTTCACGAGACGGTCGGGCCCCGCGAGGACGAAGATCCGGTGGAGCACTACCTGTCGGTCATCGCAGACAAGACCGGGTCGCTGGTTGCGGCATCGGGGCAGCTCGGCGCGCTGTTCGGCCAGGCCCCGCAGTCGGTCATCGACGTCATGCTGTCCTACGGCGAGAAGGTGGGGGTGGCGTTCCAGCTCGCCGACGACGTCATCGACGTCACTGGCGTCAAGGTCACTTCCGGCAAGTCACCAGGCACCGACCTGCGCGAGGGCGTCCCGACGCTGCCGATTCTGCTGATCCGCCAGGCCGCTGCTGCCGGAGACGCTTCGGCCGCCCATGTTGTCGACCTGGTCGATGGTGACCTCACCTCGGACGAGTCGCTCGCTACCGCCGTCGCTGCCGTCAGTACCCACCCGGCAACCCAGGACGCCTGGAAGGTCGCTCAGCAGTGGGCCGACGACGCCGTCGCCGCCCTCGAACCACTGCCGGAAAGCATCGTCAAGCAGGCGCTGACCGCTTTCGCCCAGGCCGTCGTCACCCGGGACGTCTAGCCCCGGCTCCTCTGTCGACCTGACCTGCGCTAATCAGGACCCGACGACGCGTTGGCGCTGCTCGCCCAGACCGTCAATGCCGATCGTCATAATGTCTCCGGCCGCCAGGTAGCGGAAACGGCCGGACAGGGCAACACCCTCGGGGGTGCCGGTGTTCACCACGTCTCCGGGATCCAGGGCCATGTACTGGGAGAGGTTGTGAATGATCTCGGCGACGCTGAACACCATGTCAGCTGTCGTGGAATCCTGTCTGGGGTCACCGTTGACGGTTGAGTAGAGCCGGAGTGCCTGCGGATCCGCGACGTCGGCGACCGGCACCAAGGCTGGTCCCATCGGGTTGAAGGTCGGCGCGCACTTGCCCTTGGACCACTGGCCTCCCGAGTGCCCGATCTGGTAGTCGCGCTCCGAGACATCGTTGCTGATCGTGAACCCGGCGATACAGTCGAGGGCCTCCTCGACGCTGGACAGGTAGGACGCCCGCTTGCCGATGACCACGGCAAGCTCCACCTCCCAATCAACTTTCTGGGCGCCCGGCGGGATGACGACGTCGTCGTTCGGCCCGACGACCGTATTGGGATGCTTGAAGAAGATGATCGGGGCCTTGGGCGGCTGGTCGCCGGTCTCGGCAGCGTGCGCCGCATAGTTCTGGCCTACGCAGACGACGGCGCCAATACCCGTCAGCGGAGCTCCCACCCGCATCGCTGCGGCCCCCTCAAGTGGTGGCAGGGTGCCGGCAGCCAATGCATCACGCACCCGGCCGATGCCGTCCTCCCCGAGGAACACGCCGGTAATGTCGGCGGTCAGTCCGCGCAGGTCATAGGTTTCCCCGTCCTGGCGCACCGCAGGGATTTCCCGGCCGGGCTCGCCCAATCGCATTAGTTCCATCTCAAGTCTCCTTTTTGTCGCGTAGTAAACAGGTGGTCTAGGCATCAGAGCGGAGCAGAAGAGAATGCATCCCGCCGTCGACAGTCAGGGAACTTCCGGTTGTGGAGCCATTGGCCGGGTCGGCCAGAAAGAGGATTGATGATGCCACCTCTTCGGCGGACACCAGCCGACCATGCGGCTGGCGGGCTTCCAGCGCCTGGCGCTCAGCGGCGGGATCCGTCGCAGCTGCAAGTAACCTGCCAACCCATGGGGTGTCTGCGGTGCCGGGATTGACGCAGTTCACCCTGATGTTGTCCCGCATATGATCCGCTGCCATGGCGCGGGTTAGGGCTGACACCGCCCCCTTGCTCGCCGAGTAAAGGGCTCGCTGAGGCAGACCATGGGTGGCTGCGACAGACGACGTGTTCACAATCGCCGGGCAGCGGGATTTTCGCAGGTGGGGCAGCGCTGCCCTTGACACCCGTGCAATCCCGACCACGTTAATGTTGAGTACCCTGAGCCATTCGTCGTCGTCGTTATCTGCAACGCTCCCCGCTGCTCCAACTCCTGCGTTGTTGATAACGACGTCGATCCCGCCTAAGTCGAGTGCTGCAGCAGCGACTGCCTCATCAACCGACTGACTATTGCCGATGTCACAGGTATAGCCGATTACGCCAGAGGGTAGACCCTCGGGCCGGAGATCGAGTACCGCCACGTGTGCTCCGCGTTCGGTCAACGCAGCTGTCACTGCAGCGCCGATCCCTGAAGCACCGCCGGTGACCAGGGCGCGGATGCCCTCAAAAGAATCTGTCATTTTCGTCCTTGTCAGTAAAAGGGGAGAGACTCAGCAGAGATTGGCTGGGTGTGGCAGCCTCAAACCCGAATCTTCCTGGGTGAATGCCTCCGCAAAGCGGTGATATGCGTCGATGAGATGTTGGTGCATGGCTTTCCCAGCGGCATCCGGGTCACAGGCAGCGATAGCGGCGGCAATCCGTCGATGTTCCTCGACGGTGCTGGTCCCCTGGTAATCGGCGGGATGCAGTCGGAAGAGGTGAAGGTGGCAATGCGTGGCGCGGTAGGCGTGCAGAGCAAATTCGTTGCTGCTGGCCGACAGGATCCGGTCGTGAAAGACAGTGTCGTGCGCCACGAGTTGATGACGGACGTCACTGTTCTCGGCCGTGCCCGACTCAAAGTCATCAAGCGAAGCAGTGAGAAACCGGGAGGGATTACTGAGACGGTTCACGGCTGCCGCCCGCGCCGCCCACGGTTCGATGAGCAGACGGAATTCGAACAGCTCGCGCAATTCAGCCGTGCCCAGAAGCTCAGTGGTGCGGTATCCCTTACCGGGGCTCTTGACGATAAGGCGGTCTCCCTCAAGCTGGCTCAGCGCCTCGCGGATGGGTGTCTGAGAAACGCCAAGTTCTCGGACCAAAGCATCGATGTTGACTTTCGCGTCCGGGGGCAGCTGCAGATCAAGAATTTTTGCACGCAGCGTCCAATAGACCTCAGCCCCGGACCTGCCCCGGGGCTCGACGTCGCGGGCTGTCGTTTCGGTCATTATCGGCCGTCCAGCACAGGCTGCCGGTGGTCGAGGATGTACTGCAAGTGGGCACCAATGCCGAATTCCCAGGGTTCAAGATCATCTGTAGGCAACACCATGTTGGTCAGTGTACCCAGCCGGGTACTGCCGATTTCCACCACATCTCCGGCTTTGTGGGTGAATCCCATGCCCGGCGCGTCGCGGTCCTGGTTTGGGGCGAAAAGGGTTCCGGTGAAGAGGATGAAGCCATCCGGGTATTGGTGGTGGGTCCCGTACGCAGCTCCAACAAGTTCCTCAAAGGAACGACTCAGACGCTGGACGCTGTTGGTGCCATTCAAAACGAAGCCATCAGCCCCCCGAACGGTGAGACGAATCGTTTCCTGGCGGGCATCATCAACTGTGTAGGAATCGTTGAACAACCTGAGGAAGGGGCCAAGTGCAGTTGACCCGTTGTTGTCCTTGGCCATGCCGAGGAGCAGCGCACTGCGGCCTTCGACATCACGAAGGTTAACGTCATTGCCAAGGGTGCAGCCCTTGATGCGGCCTCGATTGTCCACTACCAGTACCAGTTCGGGCTCCGGATTGTTCCAGGATGAGAACGGCGGAATGCCGATGTGTGACCCTGTACCAACCGCGGATAGGACAGGTCCCTTGGTGAAGACCTCCGGATCCGGTCCAATCCCAACCTCAAGGTATTGCGACCAGAACCCTTCACGCACAAGTACCTCTTTGACGCGGGCGGCTTCGTCGGAACCGGGACGGACCCCAGTGAGGCTGCCGCCAAGAGCGTCAAGCACCTGGGAGCGGGTTTGCTCGGCGAGGGTGAAATCGCCGGCGCAGCGTTCCTCAATGACCCGTTCGATTAGGCTGTCGACGAAGGTGACACCGCACGCCTTCAACGCCTGCAGGTCCACCGGCGGGAGCAAGTGCGGGCCACTGCGGCCGATGGCGGGCGCGTCAGCGTCCGAGAAGGTGTCACCTGCAAGATCGGCAAGGTCCCACCGGCGGGCAGTCGAGGAGCGGAGCTGTTCAAGCAGATGAACAGGGTTTTCCGTGTTGAGTAGTTCCGAAACGGTGGCGTACTGATGGAAGAGGTCAACCAACGTGCCGCCGTCGACCAGGACGGGGCGAGGCCCCGCAGTTTCGGGGTCCCAGATCCGTCCGATCAGCACCGCTGTAGTGGCATCTTCCGGGAGCAGCCGGCTCATGCTTTGGCCTCCCTCGTGTTTAGGTCCGCAGCCTCAAAGACCCCGTTGACGCGGCGGCCGATGTGATGGGGGTTCAAGTCCTGAAGGGACGCCGGCAGCTGGTGGTCAGGTACATCCTGGTACGCAACGGGGCGGGTGAAGCGCCCGATCGCCGCGGTTCCCACCGAGGTGGTGTTTGAGGTTGTGGCGGGGTAGGGCCCGCCGTGCTGCTGTGCATAGGAGACGGTTACCCCTGTCGGCCAGCCGTTCCACAGCACCCTGCCGGCGATGCCTGTCAGGGTGTCGAGCAGAAGCGAAGCGTCGTCGCCCTCGTCTGCGTGGATCGAAGCGGTCAATTGGCCTTCCATCAGTGACGCCAGGCGGGGGAGGTCTCCAGCCGAACGGTACCGGACCACCAGAGAGGCCGGACCGAACATTTCGTGGCGTAGGACTTCGGGATTCCTTGTGACAGCTGCGGCATCGGTGATTAGCACAGTTGGAGCGGGCACCTTCTCGTCGGACCCGGAGACCAGAGCGTCGACCCCCTCCATGGCGGCTACATCATCGCGGGCGGTGCCGAAGGATTCGCGAAGGCCGGGGGTCAGCAGCTCACTCAGTGGGGTTTGTTCCAGAACTGGTTCAAGCGCCCCGCGAATCTGTTCGTCGGATAAGGCCTCGGGCACAAAGAGGACACCGGGCTTGGTACAGAATTGGCCCATGCCCGCAGTGAACGATGCGGCGTATCCGGCAAGAATTGATTCCGAGCGGTTTTCCCATGCGTGGGGGAGCACGAAGACCGGGTTGATGCTTCCAAGCTCACCGTAAAACGGGATCGGATCGGGCCGGGCACTTGCGCGGTTGAACAGGGCACGTCCACCACCTGTTGACCCGGTGAAACCGATCGCTTTCACCAGCTGATGGTCCACCAAGGCTTCAGCAGCAGCCCGGCCGTCGACTACTGCAAATAGGCCAGCGGGGCTGCCTGCCTCGCTCAGTGCTTCAGCAACGATCTCTGCTGTGCGCAGGGCGAGCTTGCGGTGCCCATTGTGAATCTTGTGAAGGACTGCGCACCCTGCCGCGAGCGCCGAGGCGGAGTCGCCGCCCATCACGCTGAACGCGAAAGGGAAATTGGAGGCACCGAAAACACCCACAACCCCCAGCGGAATGTTGATCCGCCGGATGTCAGGCCGGGGACCCATGCCCCAGTCAGGATCGGCGTGATCCACCGTGGCATCCAGCGGAATTCCTGCGAGAACCTCGTCCGCGAAGAGGTCAAGTTGAAACGCTGTCCTTTTAAGCTCGCCGTTCAGACGTGCCTCGGCCAGGTGGGTGTCTGCCTGCCCAAGTGCCACGAGTTCGGGTGCGTTGGCGCGGAGGGCTGCCGCGATGGCGTTCAGTCTGCTCGCCCGCACGGCAGGAGGTTCAGCAGCAATCTGCAGGAAGGCCCGGTGTGCGGCCTGAGCTGCTTCAGCAACTTCCCCGGCTGTGGTGGCGAGGGTCAATGTGGTGGCTGTCATATCATTCCTTTCGGTTAGACGGCGGATCAGTTGGCGTTCAGTTCCTGCCAGCCGGCACCGCCCGGGAAGGTCCACCGTGCAGTCGATGCGTCGAGCATTTCGGCTCCGACTCCTGGGCGTTTGGGCGCCTGGTAGCGTCCACCGGTGACAATCACCGGTTCAGCAAAATGCTCGTGGAGATGATCGACGAACTCGATGACCCGGTCCTCCATGGAACCGGTGATCGCCGCGTAGTCGAAGAAGGAGAAATGCTGCACCAGTTCGCACAGGCCCACCCCGCCCGCATGCGGGCACACAGGAGTGTCGAACTGTGCGGCGAGGAGGAGATTGGCGATGTTTTCGTTGACACCCGCCACACGGGTCGAGTCGATCTGCATGATATCGATTGCCCCCGCCTGCAGAAGCTGCTTAAAAATGATCCGACTCTGGACCGCTTCACCGGTGGCAACCTTGACCGGGTGAACTGCTTTGCGGATTGCAGCGTGGGCGAGGATATCGTCGGTGCTGGTGGGTTCTTCGATCCAGTAGGGATTGAAGTCCTGTAGTTGGTTGACCCAGTCGATGGCGTCTTGCTCTTCCCAGCGCTGGTTGGCATCGATAGCAATCCGAATGTCGGGCCCCACAGCCTCACGCGCGAGCGACAGACGGCGCCGGTCATCGGCAATACTTCCTGCTACCTTGAGCTTGATCATGCCGAAGCCATCGGCCACTGCTTCCTTCGACAACCGGACGAGCTTCTCGTCGCTGTAACCCAGCCATCCTGGAGTAGTGGTGTAGGCGGGGTATCCATTCTGCTTTAGCTCAGCAATCCGGTCCTGTTTGCCGGCCTGCCCACGCTGCAGGATGTCGGTTGCGTCCTGCGGGGTGAGGGCGTTGGAAATATGAGTGAAATCGACTGCACTGACCAATTCATCGACCGGCATCTCGCTCAGAAGGAGCCAAAGGGGCTTGTTTTCCCGGCGAGCCCGGATGTCCCAGAGTGCGTTGATCAGACCGCCGCACGCCATATGGGACACGCCTTTTTCGGGTCCAAGCCAGCGCATCTGCGAGTCATGGATCAGGCGTCGTGAAGCGTCGCCGAGATTGTTCACCAGATTATCGGTGTTCTGCCCGATGAGCAGGGCCCCATAGCTGTCCATGGCGGCGGTGATGATCTCGTTTCCCCGCCCACAGGTGAAGACCAGACCGTAACCGCGCTCACCGTCGTCGGTGGCGATTTCTACATAGGCGGCTGAATAGTCAGGGTCGACGTTGACGGCATCGGACCCGGACAAATCCAGGGAAGTGGGGAAACGCACATCGGAAGTGCGCACTGACGTGATGCGGGACATTGGATCTCCTAGAGATTCAGGTGGGAAGGGCTAGAGGAAGCCTAATAGTGTAGGTAGTCCGACCGTGAGGGCCGGAACGAAGGTGATGATCAGCAGAGTGGCGACCATAGGGACGAAGAACGGAAGAATGCCCTTGATGACGGTTGGCACTGACGTTCGTGTGACGCTCGACAGGACGAAGAGCACAAGCCCCACGGGAGGTGTAATCAATCCGATGAGAAGATTGAAGATCACCATAATGCCAAAATGGATCGGGTCGATGCCGAACGTTTCAGCGACCGGCAGCAACACCGGCACAAGGATCAGGATTGCCGCGGTGGGCTCCAGGACGCAGCCCACCAGCAACAGCAGGATGTTGACGAGTATAAGGAACACGATTGGCTGGTCGGTGATCTGCAGAATCAGGTTGGCTGCTACCTGCGGTGCCTGTTCACGGGCAAGAACCCACCCGAACAGCGCAGCGGCAGCTACGATCAGGAGGACCGAGCCCGAGGTCTCAACAGTTGTCAACAGGGTGCGGTACAGCTTCCGCCAAGTTAGCGCGCGGTACACGATGGCAAGGATGAGGATATAGACGACGCCAATCCCGCTCGCCTCGGTGGGCGTGAAAACACCGCTGAGAATGCCACCCAGGATGACAACCGCTGACCCCATCGCGGGAAGCGCCGCGAGGGTGGTGCGGCCCCGCACTTTCCAGGTCGATTTCGGGAGCCGCAGATGGTTCTGTTTCCTCATAAGAATCCAGACCGTGAGGCAGAGGGCCGTCACCAGCACCAACGCGGGCAGGATCCCAGCCATAAATAGGGCACCTACTGACACTCCGGCGGTGACCGCGTAGATGACAGCCGGGATGCTGGGCGGGATCATGGGCGCTATCAGGCTCGAGGCGCCGGTCACGCCCAAAGCAAATTCACGGGAGTAGCCTCGTTGGACCATAGCCGGGACTTGCACCCGTCCCATGGCAGCGGCATCAGCTATAGCGGCACCGCTCATCCAAGAGAAGCCGAAGCTGGTGGCCACGTTGACGTAGCCGAGGCTGCCGCGGAGGTGGCCGATACCGGCCACGGCTGCGTCGTAGAGCTTGTCGGTCACTCCGGAAACGTTGGCGAGGTTTCCTAGCAAGATGAACATGGGAACGGCGAGGATGGCAAAGCTGTCAACCCCGGAGACGGTCTGTTGGACCGCCGTGCCGATCCGAGCAGTCGGGTCCATGATGACGTAGGCGACCGAGGGGATGAGCAAGGCAAAGGAGACTGGCACGCGGAGAGCGAGTAGCACCAGCAACGCGATGATCATGATGAGAAGGGTCATATGGTTTCCTAGACCGCTTCCCGCTCAAGGTTTTCCATAGCGTCAGGAACTACCTCGGGGTGGCGGATGTTGAGCACGATGTGCAAAGCGGCATGGAAGAAGATGAGCGCAAATCCGGTGACTGCGGCAAAGTAGACCACACTCATCGGTAGGCCTGTTGCGGGAGCGAGAAGCCGATTGGCGCCAGCAGCAAACTCGGCTCCCGCTACGGCTAGGACTCCCGCAGTGGCAAAGACCGTTATGAGGGCGAACGTATCCAACACGATGGTCCCTTTCCGACCCAGCTTGCTAGCCAGGAGGTCAACGGCGATATGTATACGCCGTGCCATGACAAAACCGGCGGAAACGAACGTGAACCAGAGCAGCATGAACCGAGCCAGTTCCTCAGTCCAGCTGAACGGTGTGTTGAAGACATAACGGCTGATCACCTGCAACATGATCAACCCGAGCAATGACACAAGAAGCGTGCAACTTGCGATCCGTTCAACATTGACGAGCCCCCGGTAGAGTCGGCTGCGTTGTTCAGCGAAGTCGGGCAGATCCGGCTCGTGTGGAACGTGGGAACCCGTAGCAATGTTGTTTTCGTTACTGGCGTCAGCCCCTGATGAGTTTGAACTCACCGAGCACCCTTGATTTCCCGGTATAGCTCACCCCAAGGCTGTTGCAGCATTGCTTCTTCGGCAGCGGCGGCGAAGGATTCCCGGTCGACGTCGTCGTTCACTTGGATGCCATCGCCCGCACGCCATTCGTCGAGAATGCCTTCTTCCTGCTCCTCAATACACACACGGGTGTCATCCGCGGCGACAGCCATCGCGCTTTCGAGCGCTTCACGCTCCTCATCAGTCAATCCCTCATAGACCGTGCGGCCGGTTGTTATCATGACTCCTTGAACCATGTGTCCTGTGAGGTTGATGTAGTCCTGAACCTCGTTGAACTTGGCTGTCGAGATAGTGGGGATGGGGTTCTCCTGGGCGTCGATAACCCCCTGTTGCAGGGCCAGATAGACCTCATCCAGTGCCATTGGAGTGGCGGTACCGCCCATAGCTGCGACGTTCTCGAGGTAGAGCGGCGCGTTGGGAGTGCGGATCTTCAGACCATCGAAGTCGGCAGATGAGCTGATCTTTTTGTTAGCGGTAACGTGGCGTGTGCCGTAGTACCAGCTTGAGAGGACACGAATATCGGAGCTTTCGTAAAGGCCGTCGAAGACGGTCGCCATAGCCTCCCCCTCAACGGTTTCCTCGAAGTGGTCGACGTCTTCAAACAAGTAAGCCCCGTCAAGTACGGCCGCATCCTCTTCCCATACGCCTAGGAACGATGGGCCAGCGATCGCCATATCTAGTGCGCCTGAGGCTACCTGTTCGAGGGATTCCGATTCGTTGCCGAGCTGCGCAGCTGGGAAGCTTTCGATCTGAAGACCGCTACCCTCGAGTTCTTCCTTGAGGGTAGCGACGCCACACTCTTCTACTGGATGCCCGGCCTCGTAGACATGTGCGAGACGCAGAGTTTTGGCATCGGCGTCGGCCTGGCCCACCTCATCGCGGTCCACCGGTGTGCCGACGTTGCAGCCGGACAATAGGAGAGCTGCGGTGGCGGCGAGACCGATCGCGGTGGCGGAACGACGTCGGCTGTACGGGGTGGAGTTTTCGAGCTTCATTGCTGGAGTTCCTTCCGGGAATGCTTCGGTTGTAAGGGATAGGTGTTATTGAGCGGTGGATGTTAAGAAATTGGCTGGGATGGAATGTTCACGTGCGAGTTGACGCAGCTGGTCTGCCGTGGAATTGGGCAGCTGCATGACCGAGGCGGCACCCATTTCCAGGGCATGTTCAGGGTCCCCAGGGGCCTGCACCGTGCGGTCGGCCGGACCGGAGTTCCGTACCCGCTTTTGCAGATCAGCAACCCGGTCTTCGGTGTGGGAACGTCCGGCGAATGCGTCGGTGTTTATCCCGATGACGAGGTGCCCGTTGTTCATTAGGGATGCCGGGTTGGACCAGATATCGATGGTTTCATAGGCGTAAGTAGCATCGGTAAGGGACGAGGCAAATGCCTCCAGAAGGACGGCGACAGCCGAACCTTTGTGGTCGCCGAACGGGATCATGGAGCCTGCTGCGGCCGCTTCTGGATCAGTGGTGGGGTTGCCATCGGTGTCGACAGCCCAGCCTTCGGGAAGTTGCTGACCCTCATTTCGTGCGGCGATTACCTTGCCGTAAGCGCCATTGCTGGTCGCGAGGTCAGCCGTGAGTGGCCAGCCCGACGAGCCAGGAGCCCCAAGTGTCAGCGGATTCGTCCCCAGTACCTTCGTCGTGCCTCCGTGAGGCGCGACCACCGGTCCGGTGGAGGACGTGATGAACGAAAGGAACCCGGCCGCCGCTAGCTGATCGCTCCAGAACGCCCCAGCTCCATAATGACTGCTGTTCTGAACGGCGACCGCAGAGATCCCATGGATCTGACCGATCTCGATAACCTTGTCGACTGCCGACTGCATAGCAACCTGGCCGAGCGCGGCATCAGCATCGAGGATGGCCACTGAATCCGCCTTGGAAGAGTACGACAGGTTCGGTGTCGGGTTGATCCCGCCGAGCCGAAGGGCTTCGACATACAAGGGAAGGCGGAGCAAACCGTGGGAGTGGATGCCGCGCTGGTCTGCCTGGACCAAAGAGTGCGCCGTCAGTTCGGCGTCGGCTCGTGGGACATTACAGCACTCAAGAGCTGCGGTCGCGAGCTGGCGAAGATCTGGGACAGAGTAAGTCGGGCGGGTCTGCAACGGTGATTACCCTTCAATATAGGAAGTAGTAAAATCCTATATCACGAGTGTGCCAAATCACAATAGTGGCCAGTATCTGGTCTCTTGTATGGTTACCGACGATGGGCGACGCAATCCGGCCCGTTAGTCCACCGGCGGGCGTGCCGAGTTTCCCATGTTCTGGTCCCGGAATGGACGGTTGAGGGGTGTATCGGAGCTAAACGAGCTGAACAGTCCTCATAGACCGGAGAAACCTGCACGCTGAAGGCCAGGGTGTGCACGCTACAGGCAGGCGCGCAGCTCGGCTGCCTTCCTGGCCCGCACCGCAGGATCAACGACGGGTCGCTTCGGGGTGAAGTAGAAACCGTCGTCGTGCCAGCGGGGGAGCACATGCTGGTGATAGTGCCAGACATGTTGGCTGCCGGCCGGCTCATTATGCTGGCGGGTGGAGATGCCGTCAGGTGACCAGGCCCGCTTGATGGCGACCGCCAGGTCGCGGGTGACGATCATGATGCGGGCGGCGACGTCGTCGGGCAGCTCATAGAGCAACTCGAAGTGGGCCCGGGGAGTCACTAACACGTGGCCGGGGTGCGGGTCGAAGCCGTGGGAGGCAATGAACGCCAACACCAGGTCGTCTGAGTAGATCAGGTCGCCAGGCTCGCACAGGTTTTTTGGGTTTGCGAAATCCCCGGCGGCGAGGTCGCAGAAGGGGCACAGGTAATCGTCAGGAGCATGCCGCACCCACTCGGTCACTCCTCGACCGCGTCTTCCTCGAACACCCACTCGAACATGTCGAGAACGTATTCGCTGAACGTGCCCTCTTCACTCTTCCAGGTGCCGCGAGCGTTGTTCCGACGCCAGATGATGGGATCGGGGACATCCAACTGATCCACCCTGATACCCCAGGTGTACTTTTCCTCTTCGTCTTCGAGGAAAAGCAGGTGTCCGTCCTCGATCGTGAGCTCATCGGGATCCCAGAAGAAGTGGTACGCCTCCATAATGTCTTCGACGGCCCCGACGGCGAGGTAGAAGTCGCGCAGAGCGAGGGGAAGATCGAAATCCTGGTCCTCCATGAGGTCCTGAAGTTCTTCCTTCGACAGGCCATCTTCCGCCGACCACTGGTCATCGAAGTACGCCGGAACCAGGGCACGGAATTTGTCCAGGAATAGCTCAGTCAATTGGAACTCCAGGGGTGGGGTTGGGGGATACATCCATCCTAGCCCCCACAGTGCGGTGGCTTATCCAGTGCCCGAGCGCTTCCAGCCCAGGACTGCCAACGGCGCCCGCCAGCTGAAGCGCCATGCGAGGACCCGGAGGGTGAAGACCATTGCAGCGACGACGCCGCCGGTCACCACATTGAACCAGCCGGTGCCGACCAGCAGGGTGGTCAGACCGGCCCCGAGCATGGCCGGAAGCGCGTAAATGTCCCGGGGATCGAAGAGTTGGGGTACCTCATTGGCCACCACGTCACGGAGCAGGCCACCGCCAACCGCCGTGGTCACGCCGAGGAGGATACCCGCCACCGGGTGAAGCCCGAACTCCAGCGCTTTCACCGTGCCGGTGATGCAGAACAGGCCCAGGCCGGCGGCGTCGAACACCACCAGCAGGTTGCTGACGCGCTCGACGCCCGAGAAGAGGAAATACACCAGCAGGGTCGCGAGCACCGGTGGGAGCAAGTAGAAGGGATTGGAGAAGGCCGCAGGAACCGTATCGATGATCAGGTCCCGAGCCACACCGCCGCCCAATCCGGCCAGGGAGGCCAGCAGCAGAGAACCCACCAGATCAAAGCCTTTGCGAGCGGCAAGGAGAGAGCCGGATACCGCGAAGAAGAAGACCCCGAGCAAATCGATCATCAGCGCAACGTCGACGGCGTTGGTCATGGGTTCCTCACTGTCCGGGGTGCGCGTAGTTGGTCCGTGCCAGCTGCAATCCCGGCCCGTCTGAGTTTACCCAGTGCAGGCACCCAATGTTGAGTCAAACGGCGTTGCCCCGACTGTTTGGAGCTAGCGTATCCGCCGGGCCAGGCCGGGGTAGTCGACCACCACGCCGTCGTCGTCGACAGTCAGCTCGGCAGCGAATCCGCGGTTGCCGGAGCTATACAACACCATCGCGGGACTGTCGGGTCGGGCCGACCTCACATGGCTGTACACCTGAGCGCTGGGGATTACCCGCAGGCTCGGCACCTCAACCCAAGCCATGGTGAGTGCGGTTTCGTCAGCCGGCGCGTCGTCGTCCGAGACCAGGTTGAGTCGGAGGATCGGCATCGTGTTGGTCACCGGGCACAAGCCCAGATCGCAATCCAACGCAGTGGACAGTCCATCGGGATCCGTGATCCCGGGCGGGGGTAGATCGACGGCACCGGAACTCTGCGTATCGCTGGACCAGTGGCCGTCCTCCGATCTCACCAGTTCCAGGTGACGGCTCCATCCCTGGCCATGGACGGTGACGGTGAGCCGCTGGGTCACCCAGCCCGACGTCGTGGCGAGCGCCCAGCTCACCGCATAGTCTGTGGTTCTGGAGGTGCCGTGAGCGGTAAGCCGGTCGGATTCGAGGTTGATGGTGGCCGTGTCGAGCCGGCCGGGGTCGTCCTCGCCCTGCCAGCTGTGCTGGAGGCTGGTGTGCGATGGGTTAGCCATCCTCATACCCTATGGACCGGCGCACCCCGACGCCAGACCCCGTGCCAGACCCCGTCGCTAGAATCAGGGCGAGCTCCGAGGCCAGCCCGGGGCCGGGCTCGTGGCAAAGTGGAGCTTATGAGCCCTACTCCCCAGTCGGCCGCCGAACCTGCAGCGAGCGCACCCATGAGAGCCGTCAACGCCTTGCTGGGTTGGACTTCGACGAAACGGCACTACAACTCGCTCGAATGGATGCGGGCTCGGTACCTGCAGCGCGCCTACCCCACTCCGGCGCCGTTGCCCCGAGCCCTGCGGCGGCTTTGCACGGTCGAGGAGCTGGCGGTCGTCGGCGTTCGCACCCTCACCCTGCGTCCCCGGTCGGCGGGCTCCGGACGCCACATCATCTACACCCATGGTGGCACCTACATCAACGAACTGGCCCGCCCGCACTGGTGGATCATTGCAGCGCTCATCAGGGCCACCGGGGCAACGGTGACCGTGCCGCTCTACCGGTTAGCTCCCGAACACAGCTTCAGGGAAACCTACGACTACCTCGCCGCCGTCTACCAACTGGTGCTCTCAACAACGAGCGCCGACGACGTCGTCCTGGCCGGGGATTCGGCGGGCGGCGGGTTGGCGGTCGGCCAGGCCTTGCACTTCGCGGCTCTCGGCCTGCCACAGCCGGGCCACCTGATCCTCTTCTCGCCCTGGCTGGACGTCACGGGCACAAACCCAGCCATTCCGCAGTACGACCGGGTCGATCCCATGCTTGCGGTTCCAGGGGCAGTCGAGGCGGGAAAATGGTGGGCGGCAGGCGAGGACCCCAAACATCAGCTGCTGAGCCCGATCTTCGCCCCGCCCGCCGCGTTGGCTGAACTCCCGCCCGTGACGCTCTATCAGGGGAGCCGGGACATCTGCATGGCAGACGCCATCGCGTTCAATCGGGTGATGCGTGACGCCGGCCGCGTCATAACGTTCAACCGGTACCCGGGTGCCTTCCACGTATTTGTGGGGCTCCCCTGGCTGCGTGAGTCGCGGGCGGTGTTCGACGATATCCGCCGGACAATGGCAACCCGTGAAACTGTGGAAGCAGATAAACCTCAGCAGCCATAGACGCGCTGCCCGCGAGGGTCTAGAGTGAGTGTACTGCCCCAGACCCCGGCGCCGTGTTGAGTGGAGAAACATTCCACGGAAGTATCCGGACGGGGCAGATTTCTTTTAACATCTCTCGCTGCGAAAAGGTTCTTCCCTCTGGACGTTCTTTACTCATCCGGTTCCAACTCACAAGCTGAGGCAGTGCAGCGAATCCTCAAGATCGTCGGTATTTCGGGGAGGTATATGAGTAATGAGTTCTGAGACAGTCAAACGACGCTTGGAAGGTGACCATATGGTAGCTAAACCGCGGTCAGTGAGTCGGATAGGTACATCGGCAAACTGACGGCAACCTGACAACGCATTTTCAGTTTAAGTGCACTATGCATGCCTGACGCCTGCCTGCGACTGCTGCGGGCTGGCTACAGCGACAATGACCGATCGACAATCTGGGTCGCCGTGTCGTGCAACGTGAGGTGGTTCCGGCGGGCATGGTTGCGGATCCGGGTAAACGATTCATGCATATCGACATTGCTCAACTGGGCCACCACGCCCTTGGCTTGTTCAATCAGGATCCTGCTGGTCAGGGCGCGCTGGAGCTGATCATTGATGACCCCGGCTTCGCGTACCGCGCGCTCCTGCAGAATGCTGATCGTGGCAACGTCGGCGAGTGCCTGCCCAATCGCTGCATCTTCCACGGACAGTGCGCCAGCATCCACACCGAAAAGGTTGAGGGCACCGATTGTCCTGCCTCGTATCCGCATGGGGATGGCATGTACCGAACGAAATCCCTGCGACAGGGCTGCCTGCTTGAAATCGGGCCAACGGTCACCGAGGTCAGCAATATTGTCGACCGTGACAACTTTTCCGGTCTGGAAAGCCTCGACACAGGGTCCAGCGCCAGCTTCGCGCTGCAGTACCTCGACCAGCTGGCTTTCCTCGCTGGTGGACGCCAGGACCTGAAGCTCGCCGTGCTGGTCCACGAGCAACAGCCCGGCCGCAGTCGCGTTGAGAATGTCGATCGACTCCTCCACTAGAGCATGGAGAAGGTCAAGAACGTCGTAGTCGTCGACCAGCGTGTCAGCGATCTTTACGAAAGCAGCGCTGACGCGTTCTGCGCGGGTCGAAGTCACCATGAATAGAGTTTACTCCGCTATTGAGGTTTCGGCGTAAAGTCCAGCCGGCGGTCGATAACCGCAGCTGCTACCTCTTTCAATTGGAGCCCCTCGGCGAAGGCATATCCCCGCAACAGAAGGAGAGCGTCAGTGGCAGTGATGTTCGCCTGCGCCAGGACCATTCCGGTGGCTTGGTGAATCTCACGGCGCGATAGTGAGGTGCCGTCATTGCCCCCAAACGATTCGTCGTGGCCGGGTTCCCTGGACAACATCCGACGCAGCAACATCCACGAGGTTTGATCGGTGAGGACCGCCGCCGCCGCAGCGTTCGCTCCGCTGAGCTTGCCTGGGTTCGTCCGATACAGCTCGACGACTCCAATATCGATCGCGCCAAGAACAAGGGGAAAGACGAACAGCGCCTTCACCTCTGTCGCACGGACGGCGTTACCGAAGACGGGCCACCGGGTGTGCCAGTTTTCTGCGGTATCCGGGATCAGTACCGGCACGCGACTTGAGGCTGCTTCCCAGCGGGGACCCTCCCCAAGTTCGAACTGCAACTCATCGAGCCTGCGCGCAAGGTCATCACTGCAGCAGATCGTTTCCTGAACGGCTCCGCCGAAAACCGAGATGGCAGCTCCAGTGATCGGGAGTTCCGTAAGGTACGGGGTGCACAGGGTCGCACCGTTGCTGTTTGCTGTGGAAGTGCACCGCTCAACCATGAGTCCCTGTCGTTCTTGCCGCGCCGCCAGCTGGCCGGGCGGTACTTAGCCGAGCGGCAATCCCAGGTAGCGGGACGCCGGCAGTTATTAGGATAGACGATTCGCCGGCCGACCGGGCCAGGTGACACCGTACTATTGCGCCATGACAGCCGAGACAGACTTTGAGCCTTACCGTCCGCGTCTGCGCGCGGAGCTCGCCCGCACCCGCGCGAGTTTCGCCGCACTTGATGCCGATAGTCGCTCGGTCAGCGCGGCCCGGGACAATTCAAACGTCGACGACGAACACGACCCCGAGGGGACCACCATCGCCGCTGAACTTTCACAGATGTCAGCTCTGGCCCGGGACGCGCGAGGCAGGGCGGAAGAGATTGAAGCCGCGCTGGCAAGGCTCGATGCTGGCACCTACGGCGTGTGTGCCAGCTGCGGCCAAATGATTGCGGGTGGACGCCTTGAAGCCCGGCCGTGGACACCGTACTGCCTCGACCACGCGACCGGTAAATAGCTGGGCGCGCGCAGGTCACCTGGTTCCTGCTCGGCTACACCAACTGGAGCATCGTCAACTGGACCAGCTCCGTTGCGGCCAGCTCCGAAGCGGCGGGCGCAGCGATCGCCGCAGCATACCCAACAGGTGGGCCGACCCAGGTCAGTTTCAGGTGCTCCGCAGCGGCCAGTCCCGTGCAGGAATTGCCTGCGATGGAAAACGTGGAGGGTTCGATGCTGAGCCCATGCCCGGTTGCTTTCAGCACCGCCTCCTTGGCGACCCACAGCCGGAGCCGCGCATCGACGTCGTCGGCCCGGAGCTTTTCCCGCTCCGGAACCGAGAGGGCGTAGGCGTCGAACCCGTCGAAGACGGCGTCGGGGATGTGCTCGATATCGGCACCGATGGGGTGCCCGGCGGGAGCCGAGGCCACCAGGAGTGAGCCCGCGGAACGGGACAGGCTCAGCTCCACTCCCTCGATGGCCGGTTTGCCATGCAGACCCGAGCCGCAGGTCCGGCAGGAGCGTGTTACCGGCAGCGCGGCGGCCTCCGACGGGG
>NZ_ASZW01000130.1:0-2538 GCF_000468215.1 Arthrobacter sp. CAL618
CCGCCATGAGCCGGAACACGGCGTGAGCCGCACGGTAAGTCAGCCGGTCCTGTTCATGCTGAAGGCGAACGGCAGCAGTCCGGACCGTAGCCGGAAGGAATCGGTCAAGTCCGCCCAGCGGCTCAAGCGTCCGGCCAACGCCGGACGCGGTAACCGCAATGTACTGAACCGGCACGACTTCTAGACGCTGCCCGCTGGGCTGGCCGTGATGACTACGTTTTTGCCCCAAATGTCTTCGGTGTAGCAACTGATCAGCACCAGACGGTTGGGCACGACATTCCAGATCTCGCTGTCCTTCAGGGTGTTCTTGTCGTGGGTGGTCACCGAATCGATGACGTAGTCGAGAACGCCCGTTTCGGTGGTGAGCACAATCGAATCGCCCACGTTGGCGTCGGTGCTCAGTCGGTTGAAGGGGGCGTCACGGCCCTCCCAGCTGTGGCCGGTGATGTAGGTGGTGTCTTCCGACGCCAGCCCCGGTGTCCCAAAGGATGTCAGCCAGTAGGCATCCTCGGTCAACGGCGGCACGATTGACTGCGATGCAAACTCCTCCGCCGAGGGGGTGAGGGGCAGGATTGATTGGTCGATCCCTGCGGCCTCCACAGTGAGCCAGCCAGGCGGTGACGCGGCTGGTTCCGGGGCGGGAACCGATGGTGCAGCCGTTGCCGTTGCCGTTGCCGCTGGCGGTTCGGCCGGCTGGACTGGAGCGAAGGCAGCGGCCACGGTCTGGCGGTCGAACGTGACAGGTTCAGATGAGGCTTCGCCCGCCACCGACGTAGCGGCAACGATCAGGGCAGCAGACAGCGCCAGACCGGTCCACCGGGCCGGGGGGCCCCGCCAGCCGCGCATGCTCAGGCCCGGGTGGAGCGGCGGAGCCACACGCCAGCACCTGACAAAAGCACCAACGCCGCTCCCGCCGCCCCGCCAAAGGTCAGGGCGCTTGCAGTGTCAGGTGCTGGGTCAGCAGCTGCGGTCTGGATGTTCAATCCCCTCCCGGCTGCCGCAGTGGTCCCGGTGCCGATCGGGCCGGGCGCCGCCGGGGCGGTGGGTGCGACAACGACAACCGGCACCTCGAAGTCCTCGCCGGCACCCTCTCCCGTGCCCGGCGCAGCGCAGGCAGCGAGCGCAGCGTTCACCAGCACCTGGACCTCTTCGATACTGGTACCGGTGCCGGCGCCGCCCAGAGCGGCAAGAACTGCTTCGATGGTCTCGATCGCGGCGTAGTAGGTGTTCTCGGCCGCGACTACTGCTTCGGTGTAGAGCGCATCTTCCAGTGCCAGCTGTGCTTCCATCAGCGCTTCATCAGCCGCAGCGAATGCCTCGGGTGCTGTGTCCCGTTCCGCCTGCCGTGCAGCCAGCACGGTTGTCGCCTCGACCTGGAAGGCCAGAGCGGCGGCGAGCTCTGCCTCAGCGGCGAGGCGAGCGACGTCGTCGCCGTCTGCCACGTCAGCGAGCGCCAGCGCGGCGGCCACAACACGGTCATCGGCGAGGAACTTCGCGGTCTGTGCCGCGTCCAGAGCAGCCTGGGTTGTTTCCAGGGCCATCGCCGCCGTTTCAAAGGCCGCAATCGCGGCGTCGTACGCTGCGTATTCATGAACTGCTGCGATGTCGGCGTCTATCCAGGCCTGATCGAGTGCCTCGGAAGCGGCCTCGATGGCGGCCAGCGCGGTTTTCAGGTCGTAGGCCAGGCCGATGTCCACTGACGCGGAGTCCAGGGCAGCCCCCAGCGCAGACTGGGCAGCAACGCAGGAGGCCGAGGCGGGCGCGGCTACTGCGGGTGAGGCAGCCAGAAAGGTAGAACCAGCGATGAGTGCGGCACACGTGCCGAAGGTCATCAGTCGATTACGGTGCGTCATGAGACCACGTCTCTTCCTTGAGAAAGGCCCTCAAGTCCCCCTTGAGCGGCATCCGCCGGATGCGCGACGCTGGGGGCGGTGCTGTCTGGCTGACGTAATTTGACCACGCCGTCTGACGAAAGACCAGCACTTTTCGGACAATTTGTGTCACCGCTGCCCGGCTACCGGAGTCCCCGCACGTTCAGGGCGAGGTACAGGTGAACCCGGTCGGCGGTGACTCCCGGGTCGTAGCCGCTCAGGTCCTGGATCTGCTGCAACCGGTAACGCACGGTGTTCCGATGAAGCTGCAACGCCTCAGCGACCGCGGCGACCGACCCGTTCAGCATCAGGTACCGCTCAAGCGTCACCATCAACTCGGCGTGATGGCGCTGGTCAAACGCCACGACCGGATCCAACGCTTCAGCAGCGAGATCGGCGAGTGGCACATCCTCGCTGGCCATCAGCAGGGAGGTCAGACTCAGCCGGTCAGGGGTGTTCACGGGCAAGCCCCTGGTCAACGATTCCCGTGCCTCGAAATAGCTCCAGCGGAAGCCGCTGGCCTGCGCATAGGCACCCCCATACCCCACCTTCGCGGTCAGCCCGGCGCCGTGGAGGTAGGCGCCCATCTGCTGACTGAGAACGGGTCCATCACCGTCAGGAACGGCGATGACCAACCGCTCGTCAACCAGCGCTTCCACTCCCGACG
>NZ_ASZW01000131.1:0-9161 GCF_000468215.1 Arthrobacter sp. CAL618
CGGCCGTTTTGGTGAGCAACCCGGACAGCGGGGCATGTTTTCTCGCTGCCCACCGGACCGCCGCCAGCCGTCAGCCTGCAGCCGACCGTGTGGCCACCCGAACGACCCCAGTGCACTATAGGGAAGCCGCCTGTGCTCTACAGGGAGGCGTAAAGCTTGCCGGTGGAGGTTCGCCAGCCTCGACCGTCAAGAGGGCCGAGTTGCCCATCTTCGGTTCTGTGATCACCCGGGTTTTCCAGGCGAATCGTTCCACATAGGGCATGGCCCGCATGCCAGCGACGGTGCCCCGCATGAAGTCCTCGGTCTGCGCACTTGTGCAGGACCCTCACCTTGCCGAGGAAGCTGTCCACGTCCGCCCAGCCGTGACAATGCATGGTCATGGAATTGCGACGGTCCATGGGTTGTCTTTCCAGAGGAGGGACCGGAGTTCGCCGCGAGCACCAGCCTATGAGCCCACATGGATCCTTTTTGCCCTGATTTGCACAGTTTCCCGAGAGGCTAGGGGCAGGCGAGGACGCGCCCAACGCAAAACGCCCGGCTGNCTCCCAGCCGGGCGTTTATGATCCTGAGGAGCCTGCTAAGCCGTGTCGGCGAGGGTG
The DNA here is from genome assembly GCF_000468215.1 of Arthrobacter sp. CAL618. Lineage (NCBI taxonomy): Bacteria > Bacillati > Actinomycetota > Actinomycetes > Micrococcales > Micrococcaceae > Arthrobacter > Arthrobacter sp. CAL618. Next base: position 600 of record NZ_ASZW01000131.1, read on the forward strand.
CCCAGGTACAACTGGATCACCTTCGGATCCTTCATCAGCTCGCGGCCCGTACCCGTGTACGCGTCCTTCCCCTGATCGAGCACATACGCCCGGTCACAGATCTGGAGACACCGGCGGGCGTTCTGCTCGACCATGATCACCGAGACTCCCGCCCGGTTGATCTCATGTACCCGTAGGAACGTCTCATCCTGTTTCACGGGTGAGAGACCGGCTGAGGGCTCATCGAGCAGGAGTACTGCCGGGTCCATCATGAGCGCCCGTCCCATCGCCACCATCTGGCGTTCGCCGCCCGAGAGCGACCCGGCCCGCTGTGCCCGACGCTTCCCCAGTTCGGGGAACAAGTCAGCGACGAAGTCGAACCGCTTCTTGAAGTCCTTCGGCCGCTGGTACATACCCATTTCGAGGTTTTCCTCGATGGTCAGCGAGGCGAACACGTTGTTGTTCTGTGGGACGAACCCGACCCCCTGGCTAACCAGTTTGTTGGCCTTGAGCCCGGTGATGTCTTTGTCCCTGACCACCACAGACCCGGAATGTACCTTCACCAACCCAAACATGGCCTTGAGCAGCGTGGACTTACCAGCGCCGTTGGGGCCGATGATGCCGATCAGCTCACCCGACCGTGCCTCAATACTGCAGCCGTTGAGGATGTTGACGCCCGGCAGGTAGCCAGCCACCAGGTCGGTGACCTTGACCACCGATGTGCTGTTGTCCTCGCTCATGGTCGGGTCTCCTTGCTGTCCGGTGCGGTATCCGCCGTTGTGGCGGGACCAGTCTGGCCTGTGCGAGTGGTTTCGACTGGCGTGCCGTCCAATTGGGTGCCTCCGGGGTGGGCCAGGATGCCGGCGTCGGCGGTGCCGACGACGGACTCCTCGTCCTGGGCGAGCTCAACTTCAAGCATCTCGACGCCCTTTGAGTCGCCGAGGTCGACGTCGTGATGCGCGCCAAGGTAGGCATCGATCACGGCCTTATCCTTCATCACTATCTCGGGCGGCCCTTCGGCGACGATCCTGCCCTCGGCCATCACCACCACCCAATCCGCGATGTGACGGACCATGTGCATGTCGTGCTCGACGAACAGCACCGTCATGCCCTCGGCCTTGAGGTTCTTGATGTGGTCCAGCAGGGACTGGGTGAGTGCTGGGTTAACTCCAGCCATCGGCTCATCGAGCATGACGAGAACCGGCTTGACCATCAGTGCCCGGGCCATTTCGAGCAGCTTACGCTGGCCTCCCGACAGTGACGCCGCGTAGTCGTCCTTCTTCGCATCCAGTTTGAACTTGGCGAGGAGCACGTCTGCCTGCTCGGTGATTTCCTTCTCCCGCTTACCCCATAGCCCCTTGAACAGGGCCCGAGCGAGGCTCTCACCGGGTTGTGCAGTGGCGCCCAGACGCATGTTCTCCATGACGGTCAACTTGCCCATCACCTTGGTGAGCTGGAAGGTACGCACCATCCCCATCCGGGCCACCTTGTAGGACGGCACCCCGGCGATGTCACGGTCGTCGAAACGCCACTGCCCGCTGTTAGGGGTGTCGAAGCCGGTCAACAGGTTGAAGAGTGTGGTCTTGCCAGCACCATTGGGCCCGATCAGCGCAGTGATTTTGTTGCGGGGGACCTCAAGATACTCGACGTCGACGGCGTTCATCCCACCGAATTGGCGGGTCACCTTCTCCGCGACCAGGATGGGGTCCCGTTTTTTGCAGCCTGGACCGGTCTGCCCGGTGGTGATGTCGCGGGAATCGGTCATGTAGTCCACCGGGGTTGAGCCGGCAGGCGCTGACTCCACGGCTCCGGGGGTGGCCGCACTGTGTTTGGGTGGACGCCCGTCCCCGGTGGTCGGCTGCGTCTCTAGTGGTTCGGTCATGCGAACGCCAGCTCCTTCTTGTTACCCAGGACGCCCTGGGGTCTGAACACCATTAGCAGCATCAACGCGACGCCAACGAGGATGTAGCGCAATTGACCTGCCTGCACGTTGGACAGGAAGGTGATGGCACCGATTTCAATTGCACCGTAGAGCAGCCCCTGGGTCAGGGACAGCACCACCCAGAAGATCATGGCCCCGATCACCGGTCCAAGAACGGTGGCCATGCCACCGAGCAGGAGACAGGTGTACAGGAAGAACGTTAGCTCCGTGGCATAGTTGGCAGGCTGTACCGCGCCGCGGGGGAGGGTGAAGATCATGCCCGCCAGGGAACCGAGGAGGCCACCGATAACCAGCGCCTGCATCTTGTACGCGTACACGTTCTTGCCCAGGGCACGAACAGCGTTCTCGTCCTCCCTGATCCCCTTGAGCACACGGCCCCAGGGGCTGCGCATGAGCAACCAGACGGTCAGGCAGGCGAGGGCCACAATGGTCCAGCCCACGATTCTGATCCACAGGTCCCGCTCATTCATTGCGATGGGACCCACATTGTAGGATCCCGGGGCCAACGGATTTAGCGCGAAAAAGCCATTCTCGAAGTTGGCGAGACCGTTGGCTGAGCCCGTCACCTCGGTCAGCCCGTTGGTGGTCACGATGTACCTGACGATTTCCGCTGCGGCGATAGTGACGATCGCGAGATAGTCGGCTCGTAGGCGCAGGGTGGGAATGCCCAGGATGAGGGCGAAAAGCACGGAGGCCGTCAACGCCACCAGGACGGCGACTGGCAGGGGAGCGTCGAAAGTCAGGGTTGAAATTGCGTAGCCGTAGGCACCCACGGCCATGAAACCGGCCTGGCCGAAGTTCAGCAGTCCTGAATAGCCAAAGTGCACGGCGAGACCGAGGGCGGCCAGAGCATAAGCGGCGGTGGTGGGGCTGATCATTTCGCCGAAGGCGAGTGCAAGAATATTTCCGAAATCCATGATGTGAGCCCCTAACCGACGCGCTCTTTGCGGCCGAGGATACCCTGCGGCCGGAACAGAAGAACCAGAATCATGATCAGAAGCGCTCCCACATACTTAAGGTCGGCTTCCAGCCAGATGGTCGAGATTTCCACGAACAGTCCTACGATGATCGACCCGATGAGGGCACCGAACACGGTGCCCAGTCCACCGAGGACGACGCCAGCGAAGATGAGCAGCAGGATCTGCTGACCCATGTTGAAGGACACGCCCGGACGGTAGTACGCCCAGAGGATTCCGCCGAGGGCTGCCAGCGCCCCGCCGACCATCCAGACAATCCGGATGACCCGGTCCACATCGATACCTGAAGCGGCAGCGAGGGCTGGGTTGTCCGACACCGCGCGGGTGGCTTTGCCGAGGCGGGTGCGCAGGAGGAGGAACCCAACCAACAGGATGATCACCAGGGAAATCAGCAACGAATTGAGGTTGTTCTGTGAAATGGAGACCGGTCCGAAGTCCAGCCGAGCGCTCTGGGCGCCAGGCAACTGCTGCGTGGCACCACCGAAATTGAACTGAATGATGTACCGGAGCGCCAGGGCGAGCCCAATGCTGACGATCATCATGGGAACCAGCCCGGTTCCGCGACGGCGCAGGGGCTTCCACAAACCAGCATCCTGGACCCACCCGAGGAGAGCACCAGCGACCACCGCCAACGGTATTGCCACGAAGATGGGCAACCCCAATGCGGCGAATCCGAAGGCAACTACCGCGCCAAAGGTAACCATCTCGCCGTGGGCGAAGTTGGTGAGCCCGGTTGTACCGAAAATCAACGACAGCCCGACGGCGCTCAGCGCGAGCAGCAGGCCGAAGCTGAGGCCGGCGAGGGAGCGTTCCGCGAGGGTGTCCCAGAAGCTGGTGGTGGTTGTGACGATCCCCTCGCCGAACAGAAACAGCGTGGTGACGTTGGATGTGCCAGCAAAGGTGACTGTGCGCGGATTGGCCTGGCCTTCAGCCAGGGCCGCACCCTCGGGGAGGGTGTCAACTTCGAGGGTTACCTCGTAGGCACCCTGCTCGGGTACCCCGACGGACCAGGACCCGTTGGCTGCCGAAGTAGTCTCACCATCGAACCCGTTGCCCGATACCGAGATGGTGACGTCCGCGAGAGGGCCGTCGGCGTTCCGGAGAACACCACTGATCCGGTCAGTGAACTCCTGGGCAACGATCTGCCCGGGGAGATGCGATGCGGCCAGTGTGCTGGGAGCTGTCGCGGGGGCCCCTGGGTGGTAGCCCTGGGCTGCGGGGGCGCTGAGCATGAGGACGGCGATGAGGCCGGTCGCGAAAACCAGCAGCCTCCTGATCCACGCAGGCGTCGGTCGGGTTATCAAGTTATGAACCTCACTATGGGGTGCCCCACCGGCGATCCGGTGGAGTAAGGACGGCTTGTGGCATACGTCTGGTGCCACATGTCTTGTGACACATGTCACCGAGTGTGAGTTCATGTTACCCGTGCCATGTTTCGACGGATACCCAAACGGCTACCGGCGGGTAGCGATTGGGTAACGACTGCTGGCGTCGCTGGCGCCGCAGGGAACAAAATGTCGGAAAAAGCGTTGACATTGATAAGGTTAAAATCACATTCATCCCCCATTGGAGGACAAGTTCACATGGCACTTGGCGGTAACCCGGTATTCAACGGAAAGAACTTCCGTACCGCTGCACGCGGCAACACTCCGGCAGGGCAAGGCGCAACTGCGCTCGCCGGCCAGAGCGCAATGAGCACCACCCAGATGGAAGACCTGTACAACCAGCCATCAGCGGGGCCCTCGCAGACCGGACGGATGACCTTCGACGACGTGATCGTCAAGACAGTCCTCTCGATCGGCGTTGTACTGGTCGGTGCTGCTGTGCCTGCCTTCCTGCTCCCAGGGCTCGTGATGCCGCTGATGATCGTCGGTATGGTCGGCGGGCTGGTACTTGGACTGGTCAACGCTTTCAAGCGGGAACCCGTCCCGGCGCTGATCCTGGCCTACGCGTTCCTGCAGGGTCTGTTCGTTGGCGGGCTGACCATGGTGTTGGAGGCTCAGTTCCCCAACATCGCGCTGCAGGCCCTCGTGGGGACGCTCACCGTCTTCGCCATCACTTTGGCCCTGTTCAAGAGCGGCAAGGTGCGTGCCACACCCAAGGCGATGAAAATCTTCATGATCGCCATCCTCGGGTACGCAGCGTTCAGCCTGGTCAACCTCGGTCTGATGCTCTTTGGCGTTAGCGAAGACCCTTGGGGCCTGCGCACCGGAATCGAAATCGCCGGTATCCCACTCGGTGTCATTATTGGTATTTTCGCGATCGGGCTCGCCGCCTTTTCCCTCGTTATCGACTTCACGTCGATCAGCGACGGAGTGCGAAACGGTGCACCCCAGAAATACTCGTGGACCGCGGCCTTCGGCCTGACCGTCACGCTGATCTGGCTCTACGTGGAATTCATTCGCCTCATCGCGATCCTGCGCGGCAGCGACTAAGTCCTCAGCATTTCGTAATCCTTCGACTTATGCCCGCAGCGATTGTTGCGGGCATAAGTGTTTAATAGCCCCCTGGCTGGTCCGCCAAGCGCCCTCCGATTGGCAGTGGGCTGACCTTTAGTCACACGGGTCCGGCAGGCTGGACCCAGTGCTGAACGATCAGTGACGTGTGGAAAGATTGCACCATGATTCGCCCTCCTCAGCGGCAGACCCCGTCGGGTATTCAGGGCGCCCGCGAACAGGCCATGGGGCGGGCCCTCGTCAGGGATGTACCGTACGCGCTGAGCCTCTCGGCTGCGTGGGCATGGCGGGTCGGCTTGATCATCGTCGTGGCCGGAATGCTGATCTGGCTCCTCGGACACATCTCGCTACTCATTATCCCGCTCCTGCTCGCAGGGTTGTTGGCCAGCCTCCTGTTACCCGTGATGGGTTTGCTGCGGAAGGCACGGGTCCCGAACGGTCTCGCCGTCGCCCTCACCGTCGTAGGGTTCCTGGGAGTGGTGGGCTCGATGGCAACGCTGGCGGGCCGGCAACTGGCTCTCGGATTTACCGATCTCTGGGATGAGGTGGTGGAAGGGATCCGGCAGGTCCAGACCTGGCTCCACGATGGGCCGCTGGGTCTCACCGACTTCCAGATAGACCAGTTCATCAGTGAGGGTGCCAGCGCCGTCCAGAACAACAGCGGATCGATCGTGACAGGCGTGATCTCTCTTGGGAGTAGCGCCGGCAGCTTCGCGGCCGGGGCGCTGCTGGCGGTCTTCGCCCTGATCTTCTTCCTCTTGGAGGGGGAGCGGATCTGGCGCTTCGTGGTTGGGCTGATGCCGCGTGACGCCCGAACAGCTGTCGACGGCGCCGGACGCCGTGGCTGGTCCTCAATGGCCAACTACGTGCGGGTGCAGATGCTCGTAGCGTTCGTTGATGCTGTGGGTATCGGAGTCGGTGCCGCCCTGATCGGGGTGCCGCTGGCGCTGCCGCTCAGTGTCCTGGTCTTCCTGGGATCCTTCATCCCCATCGTGGGAGCACTGTTCACCGGTTTGGTAGCGGTCCTGCTCGCACTGGTAGCCAACGGCTGGGTCAACGCGTTGATCATGCTCGCCATTGTGCTGGTCGTGCAGCAACTGGAAGGTCACGTCCTGCAACCGCTGATCATGGGACCCGCAGTGTCCCTCCACCCCCTGGCGGTGGTCCTCGCCGTCGCTGGCGGAACACTGATCGCTGGAATCCCCGGAGCGCTCTTTTCGGTGCCCCTCCTCGCGGTGGTGAACACAGTGGTGCGATATATTGCCGCGCGCTCCTGGGAGACGGACCCGGTCGTCGGCGGGATCCCGCCACCACCCGACGGCCTTCCGGAGCCTCCGGAGGACCCTCCCCTCAGCGACGAAGACACCAACAACCACCCGATCCACACCACCACCCCAGATGACACACGAAAGGCCAACCAGTGACTGATCTTTTGGATCTCGCCGTGACGCTGGATGACGTCCAAGCCGCGCAGAAACTCCTTGACGGAGTCATCGCCCGCACCCCGATTGAGGAGTCCAGGGCGCTGGGGCGCCTGATTGGCGCCAATGTGTCGCTGAAGTGCGAGAATCTGCAGCGGGCGGGATCCTTCAAGATCCGCGGCGCTTACGTGCGGATGGCACGGCTCTCCGACGCCGAGAAGGCCAGGGGAGTGGTGGCCGCGTCGGCAGGCAACCACGCCCAGGGGGTGGCGGTTGCTGCCGCCCGGCTCGGCATCAAGGCGCGCATCTACATGCCATTGGGTGTCGCGCTACCCAAGCTCGCTGCCACCCGCGGCCACGGCGCCGAAGTGGTCCTTCACGGGCACAACGTCGATGAAGCGCTCGCGGAAGCCAAACGGTACGCCGAGGAGACCGACACCGTATTCGTCCACCCCTTCGACAACGTCGATGTGGTCGCCGGTCAGGGGACCATCGGGCTGGAAATCCTCGAACAAGTGCCCGACGTCGACACCATCCTGATGGGGGTGGGCGGCGGTGGTCTGCTGGCTGGGGTCGCCGTCGCTGTCAAGGCCAGAGCGAGGGAGTTGGGCCGGGAGATCCGGATCATCGGGGTGCAGGCCGAAAACGCTGCGGCCTACCCGCCGTCGTTGGCGGCTGATGCGCTGGTACCGCTAACCAAGGTATCGACCATCGCCGACGGCATTGCCGTGGGCCGCCCCGGTCAGCTGCCCTTCTCGATCATCAAGGAACTGGTCGACGACGTCGTCACGGTCACCGAGGATTCACTGGCACGGGCGCTGATCTTCTTGCTCGAACGGTCAAAGATGGTGGTGGAGCCCGCGGGCGCGGTGGGGGTGGCGGCCCTGCTCGACGGCAAGCTCACCGAGAACGGCGCTTCCCCGGGAAATACGGCGGTCATCCTGTCGGGCGGGAACATCGACCCGATGCTGATGCTCAAGGTCATTCAGCGAGGACTCGCCGCTGCGGGCAGGTACCTGGTGGTGCGGATGCTCCTCGATGACAGGCCAGGCTCACTGGCCACGATTTCCCGGATCATCGCCGAATCCGACGCCAACGTGACCGGTGTCGATCACACCCGGGTGGGTGGATCCATCAGCATGGGAGATGTTGCGATAACCATCAATATGGAGACCAAGGGTGATGAACACTGCGATCTCATCCTCGGTAACCTGCGGGCCGAAGGATTCCAGCCCATGGTTATCGAAGGCTGAGCATGCTCGCCGAACGCGCCCGCAAAGGACTACTCACGGTCGGTGTGTTCGCGGCGCTGCTCTGGGCCATCCACCTGGTCAATGTGCTCACGGGCGCCCGACTGGTTGGCTGGCTGGGGATTGACCCGCGGGAGGTGTCGGGCCTCGACGGCGTCCTGTTCGCGCCGCTGCTGCACGCTGGGGTGGGACACCTCCTGAGCAACACGCTGCCGCTGCTGGTGCTCGGTTTCCTCACATTCCTTGAGGGAACACGTCGGTTCGCCATTGCCGTGGCGGCTAGCTGGTTGGGATCCGGGATCGGGGTGTGGATTTTCGGCGGCGGACTTACCATCGGCGCCTCCGGCGTGGTTTTTGGCCTGTTTGCCTACCTGATGGTCAGGGGCTTCTATAACCGCAGCCTGCGACAGATCCTGCTCGCCCTCGTGGTCTTCCTGATGTATGGCTCGATCCTGTGGGGAATCCTGCCCAGCGCGGGATCCAACATCTCCTGGCAGGCTCACCTGTTCGGGGCGCTCGGCGGGGTGCTTGCTGCCG
>NZ_ASZW01000131.1:9167-16577 GCF_000468215.1 Arthrobacter sp. CAL618
CCCGCCCCTGGTGGGACGGACCGCCGTCGGCAGTCAAAAGCCCGTTAAGGGCGTCAGAAAGGTCTTACCCTACGTACGGCTTGGCCGACAGGACCTCAACCTCAATCTCCTTGCCATTCGGCGCCGTGTAGGTGACTTTGTCACCGGCCTTCTTACCCTGGATGGCAGCTCCCAGCGGAGACTTCTCGCTGTAGACGTCAATGTCGGTGTCACCGGCAACTTCGCGGCTGCCGAGCAGGAACGTGGCGTCGTCGCCGGCGATCCTGGCGTGAACCAGCATGCCGGGTTCCACAATTCCGTTGTCTTCCGGGGCTTCGCCAACGTGGGCGTTCTCCAGCAGCGCAGTGAGCTGACGGATCCGGGCCTCTGACTTGCCCTGTTCTTCCTTGGCGGCGTGGTAGCCACCGTTCTCCTTGAGGTCACCCTCGGACCGTGCCTGTTCAATCCGGGCAACAACTTCGGTCCGGCCGGGACCGGACAAATGCTCCAGCTCGGCCTTGAGGCGGTCATAGGACTCCTGGGTAAGCCATGCGACAGGTGCACTGTTGGTGGACACGGGCATCTCCTTAGCTATGTCCGAAACCCGTTGATCGAGCGGTTTCGGCATGGTGACAGCCTGCACAACGAGATGTAAGCAGGCTTAGCAACAAATAAAGGCTCCACCCTTGGTGACCACATACACAGTTGATCACCGGTTGGGGAGAGCCGAACGTATTGTCCCCAGTGTAGACGCCCTGCCTCGGTAATCCCAAGGTAGGGCACGGGGGTAAAGGCCGAAATGTAGTGAAATCGAGACGTTCGGAATCTCCGGCAGGCCTATGCGGAACCGTTTTCCTTGATGACCCAGCAAGCGTTGACCCCGCCTGAGACACCCACCGATTCGGTGCGGATCTGGGCACGATGCGCTGTGGTGCGACCGCCGTCGGTCCCTTCATCGGCGCTATTGGGACCGATCTCCACGATTTCCCAGCCCACCACCGCGTAGGTTTCGCTCAAGACCTGCACGGCGCACTGCACCGTTGCGTCGGGGGCTTTGGTGACATCGAAGTCAACGTTGGCGTTCCCGGCGTCCTGAATGTTGAACCCGACGTCCTTGCTGGTTACCTCCGGGACGGAAGTCTGTACGGTGAACACAGCGATGGTGACCACTGCTACGGCGAGGGCGCCCCAGATGATCCGCTTCTTCGTCCGCCCTGGTAATCCCGGCTTGGGGGTGCCGTAGCGATTGGCTACTCTTGATACTGGCGGTTGGTTGGTGTTCATCGGAAACCATTTTATCCCCGCCGGAATCTATTGCCTAAAGCGATAGCCGAACCCACAGGAGCAGTAGTTGCCCAGCCCGGAAAACCGTCCATCATTCAGCGCGTCGGCTCCTGGCGAGGGATTCCGGCTGCTGGCAGTCCACGCCCATCCGGACGATGAGTCAAGCAAAGGCGCAGCCACCATGGCCCGGTACGCCGCCGCCGGCGTGGACGTGCTGGTTGCCACCTGCACCGGAGGGGAACGCGGGGACATCCTCAACGAGAAGGTCGCTGGCGATCCCCAAGCACTGCGGGACCTGGCTGGCCTGCGGCGGGTGGAGATGGCCGACGCGGCGCGAGCGCTGGGAATCCGCCAGCGCTGGCTGGGCTTCACGGACTCCGGTCTGCCCGAGGGCGACCCCTTGCCCCCGTTGCCGTTCGGGTGCTTCGCAGTGCAGCCACTGGAGCGTGCGGCGGCACCACTGGTCAAACTGATCCGTGATTTCCGCCCCCACGTCATCCTGAGCTACGACGAGAATGGTGGGTACCCACACCCGGACCACATCATGGCCCACAAGGTGGCCGTCGAGGCCTATCATGCAGCCGCCGACGCCGATCGGTATCCCGGCACCGGGGCCGCCTGGGCGCCGTCGAAACTGTATTACGACCGCGCGTTCAATCCCGAACGATTCCATGCACTGCACAACGCCCTCGAAGCTGCCGGCCTGCAGTCACCCTATGCCGCCCGGATCGCGGCGTGGCTTGAAGCCGACTCGGAAGGCCATCAGGCCCCGGCACCCACGCACAAGACCACTACCCAGATCGAGTGTGGAGACTTTTTTGAGCACCGTGATCGGGCGTTGCTCTCGCACCGGACACAGGTTGATCCGGATGGGTTCTTCTTCGCCGTGTCAGCAGACCTGCAGCGCGAAGTCTGGCCGTGGGAAGACTACTCATTGATCCACTCCCGGGTGGAAGCCAAACTGCCCGAAGCTGACTTCTTCGCTGGCGTAGAATAAGGAGGTGGGCCTTGCGGCCCACCGTTCCTTTCGAAAGTGGTGCATTGTGAATTACCTGCTCAACCTGGTGTCAACCGTAAGCCCTGTCCCCGATCAGGAGGATGGGCTCAGGCCGGGGCTGGATCCCAGCCAGGTGACGCCCGGTCTGCTGGGCTTCGTTTTCACCCTGTTGATGGTGATAGCTGTCATCTTCCTTATCCGCGACATGTCCAAACGGATCCGGAGGGTTCGGTACCAGGGGATGATGGACGAAGCCGCCGGTTCAGGCAGTCCCGAAACCGGTCCCAACGACGACCGTGTCCCCGGGGAACGTCGCGCCAATGACTCCGACTCGCGACCAGAGACGACGCCGGGAAACCGCTAGACCCTGCCGGCCTGGGTACTTGGGAGCCGACCCGCCGTCGTCCGGCCGGATAAACCGGTCAAGGCCCATGGAGTGGATTCAGGACTGCGATGACGATCGCGATGAAATGAACGGTGAAGGCGGCAATGGTGAAGGCGTGAAACAGTTCATGAAAACCAAACCATCTGACACTGAAGTTGGGGCGCTTGAGCGCATAAAAGACCGCGCCGGCAATATATAGGGCGCCGCCAATGATGATGAGTACTGTCGCAGGAACGCTCGCGGCCAGGAAATCCGGCAGGTAGAAGAGGGCGCCCAGTCCCAGCGCCACATAGACGGGCACATAGAGCCAGCGTGGTGCGTTCACCCAGAGCACCCGAAACAGGACCCCAGCAATGGCGCCGGACCAGATCACCCACAGCAGGACAGCCGCCTTGTCGGGCTCCAGCAAGGCCCAGGCCAGCGGGGTGTAACTGCCGGCGATCACCAGCATGATGTTCGTGTGGTCAAGCCGCTTCAGGACCACCCTGGTTCGGTCGGTCCAGGTGCCGGTGTGATAGACGGCGCTGACGCCGAAGAGCAGCACCCCGGTCAGAGCATAGATGGCTGACGTGATCTTGCCGCCCGCCGTCGGGGCGATGGCAACGAGCACGATGCCGGCGGCCAGTGCCAGAGGGGTGGCCCCCGCATGCAGCCAGCCGCGCAACTTCGGTTTGAGGGTGCCTGGGAAGCTCGAGGTCATTGCATAATCCTAGCTGTCGACTCGCTATGTTACTCGACGGTAACCAGGCTGCGGTGAGGGATCTCGTAAACCACCCCGAGGCTGTTATCGGTGGAGCTGGTCCGTGGCGGTACCTTAGGAGTAGAGCATCAGATTGGCGACCAACGGAAGAAGGATAGGTGAACCACCCAGTGAAGTTTCCAGGATTCGCCTATAACTTTTACGAACGCAAGCTCCAGCGGTCGCTGGATCCCGAAAGGATTCCGCATCACATCGGTGTAATGGTCGACGGCAACCGGCGGTGGGCCAAGTTGGCTGGCGCTCCGACCCGGGATGGACATCAGGCCGGTGCCGACAAGATCCACGAGTTTCTGGGCTGGTGCGAGGAGCTTGGCGTCGAGGTGGTGACGCTTTACATGCTTTCCACCGACAACATGAGCCGTTCCCCCGAGGAAATAGCGCAGCTATTGGACATCATCGCCAATACCCTCGATCGGCTGGGGGAGGGCAACCGGGTACGGGTGCAACCCGTCGGGGCGCTTGAACTGCTGCCCGACAACCTCTCGGACAAGCTGTGCTCGCTGGCCACACAGACCAGGGAAATTGACGGTCTGCACGTGAATGTCGCGGTGGGCTATGGGGGACGCCGGGAAATTGTCGACGCCGTCAAAGAACTACTGCTCGCCTCGGCAGCGGAGGGTCAGTCGCTGGAAGACGTTGCCACCGGTCTCACCGACCAGCAAATCTCCTCTTTCCTGTACACCCGCGGACAACCTGACCCCGACCTGGTGATTAGGACCTCGGGAGAGCAGCGGTTGTCAGGGTTTCTGATGTGGCAGAGCGCCTACAGCGAGTTCTACTTCTGCGAAGCGCTCTGGCCCGACTTCCGCCGGGTGGATTTCCTGCGTGCGCTCCGGGATTATGGGCGGCGCCAGCGGCGATTCGGCGGCTAACGATTCAAGCGGAAGTTCACCTCGAATTATTCTTCGACACGCCGCGCCAAACTCTCGTGGGCCCGATGCCGGGCGTATTCTCGACACCATCAGGAGGCACCAGGGCCTTCTGATCGGGAGGCTACCGATGCAGCGAACAGTGCTCACCAGCACAGCGCGACGTCAGGGGAGGCCGTGCCAGGCCTCGCGGCCTCACTGTCTCACCCACCCCTTAACAAGTCGGGGATTGCACGCCCCGGAGTGGAGTCCACGTGGCCATATCTGACCCAACACAGAGTTCATTCGATTCAGGCCAGACCCTCCCCCCAGCACACGCCACCAAGGCTCGCAGTAGCACGGATGAAGAATTGATCCTTGCTGAGGCGGGCCTTTCGTCTGTTGAAAGCCTCGGCAGCCGAAGCTACGTCGTCGACACGTCGGTGCTGCTCTCGGACCCGCGCGCCATTATGCGGTTCGCCGAACATGAGGTGATCCTGCCAATCGTGGTGATCAGCGAACTGGAGGCCAAGCGTAACGACCCCGAGCTTGGCTATTTTGCGCGCAAGGCGTTGCGGTTGCTTGATGATCTGCGCGTCCAGCATCACGGCCTCAACCAGGCGATCCCTCTCGGGGATGAGGGCGGAACGCTGCGGGTGGAGCTGAACCACATCTCGCCGGAGGTGTTACCAGCAGGATTCAGGAGCGGGGACAACGACTCGCGGATCCTCGCGGTGGCGAAGAACCTCTCCGATGAGGGCAGGAACGTCACAGTGGTGTCGAAGGACCTGCCGATGCGTGTCAAGGCATCGGCGATGGGTCTGAAAGCGGACGAGTACCGCAACGAGTTGGTGAAGGACTCGGGCTGGACCGGGGTAGCTGAGCTGGACGTCGCTGAAGCTGACGTCAACACGCTCTACGACCATCAGCCCGTGTTCCTTCCCGAAGCCGCTGAAATGCCTGCCAACACCGGTCTGGTCATGCACTCGGTCAGGGGGTCAGCGCTGGGCAGGGTGGGGGCGGACAAACAGGTGCGACTGGTGCGTGGTGATCGTGATGTGTTTGGACTCCATGGGCGGTCCGCCGAACAACGGTTGGCCATCGACCTACTGATGGATCCCGAGGTGGGGATTGTTTCGATGGGCGGGCGAGCCGGCACCGGCAAATCGGCTCTGGCCCTGTGCGCCGGGTTGGAGGCGGTCCTGGAACGCCGCGAACACCGCAAGGTGGTGGTGTTCAGGCCGTTGTACGCCGTCGGCGGCCAGGAACTGGGCTATCTGCCTGGCAGCGAGAGCGAAAAGATGAACCCGTGGGCGCAGGCGGTCTTCGATACGCTGGGCGCGCTGGTGTCGCAGGAGGTGGTGGAGGAAGTGATGGATCGCGGAATGCTTGAGGTGCTTCCGCTAACCCATATTCGAGGGCGAAGTCTTCACGATTCGTTCGTCATCGTCGACGAAGCCCAGTCGCTGGAAAAGAACGTGCTGCTGACGGTGATGAGCAGGATTGGGCAGAACTCGCGCATTGTCCTGACTCACGACGTCGCGCAGCGCGACAATCTGCGGGTGGGGCGCCATGACGGGATCGCAGCAGTGGTGGAAACCCTCAAAGGTCACCCGCTGTTCGGCCACATCACCCTGACCAGGTCCGAGCGCTCGCCGATCGCGGCTCTCGTCACCGAGTTGCTTGAGGGCGCCGAAATCTAGTCAGTTCCCGCTGGGGGCAGGCGTCAGGCAGCAGCCGGGTCAGGACACGTTCCACGGGATATGGGCGCTGACATCGGTGAGCTGGTTATCGGAGTCAACGAAGAGATCATCAACCATGTACTCGTCCACCCCGAGGACCCGCAGCCAGTGCCCACCCCCAGCGAACGCCCCGTCCAGGGCGAGGGTCGACACACAGATTCCCGTTCCGAGGTCAACTTTCACCTCGGTGCGACCACGCCCGATCAGCGGGTAGCCGTCAGTGTGGGGTTTGTAGGTGAGGTTGGGGGTGGCAACGGCGCTGAGGACTGGCCGGCCCTCAAACTCCTCTTCGACGATGTTCTCCAGCTCCACCCGGTTGGCGAAGGGGGACTCGAAGGCCACCGGCGCGTCCCCAGCAAATTCGACCGGGTCCAGCATCGCGGCCCACCGCGGGTCGCCGAAGGCGGGTTCACCGTACGCGGCGTCCGGGCGGCGCAGCACGAAGCCGGCGTCGTTGTAGACGGGGGTAATCAGCCGTGGGGCAAGGAGCCAGGATTTCCTGGTGGCGCTGACGTAGAGGGCGTCCCGTGAGCCGGCAGTGCCAGTGGTGCTGTGGAGGAGGACGCCGTCGTTGTCCTCAACCCGGAGCGCCGCCGGCCGACGCAGCCAGGCCTTGAGTGGCCGGGTCTCTCCCTCGGGTAGTCGCCACGCCACAGTGAAGCGCAGGGTCTCCCACTTCCAGGGGGATGACCTGCAGAGCGACCGGAAGGTGGCTGCTGGTGTTTCACTGTGAGTTGCTGACATGTCCACAGTCTAACCGCCGCCCTTGGCCGGTTCGCAGGGGTCCAGTAGCTTGGATCCCATGACCGACATCCTTGCCGGGTACTTCCAGGACCGACCCGTTGCCGGGCTCCTCCTTGGACTGGCGCTGGTCGTTTTTGGCGTGATCGGAGTCCGGCTCAGCGTTGTCGATTTCCGTAGCCATCTGCTGCCAAACCGGATCGTCTTTCCGGCCTACCCCCTCACTGGTGTGTTGCTCGGCTCTGCGGCCCTGCTGGCCAGCGACGCAGGGCGGACGCTCACGATGGTTGGCGGGGCCGCCGTGCTCTGGCTGGCGTACTTCCTGTTGCGGGTGGTGTACCCGGCGGGGATGGGATTCGGGGACGTGAAGCTCGCCGGTTGGCTGGGGCTCTACCTGGGTTTTGTGGGCTGGGGCCAACTGCTGTGGGGGACCTTCGCAGCGTTTGGGCTCGGAGCGCTCTGGGGACTGGTCTTGATCCTCAGCCGCCGGGGCACACTCAAGTCGGCAATCCCGTTCGGGCCGTTCATGATTGCCGGAGCTGCGTTGGTCCTGGCCGTCCCCTCGCTAGGCTGATCTCATGCCTACCCCTGACTATGTCCTGTCCCTCCGCGAGAAGGTCGGGCATGAGCCCCTCTGGTTGCCCGGCGTCGGCGGCGTGGTGTTCGACGACGAC
>NZ_ASZW01000131.1:16587-36628 GCF_000468215.1 Arthrobacter sp. CAL618
CGGGCGGGTGCTGCTCGGGAAACGTTCCGACAACGGACAGTGGACGGTCATCACCGGGATGCTTGAGCCAGGTGAGGAACCGGCGGCCGGCATTGTCCGGGAGATCTTCGAAGAGACCGGCGTGCGAGCCCGGGTGGAGCACCTGATCCGGGTGGAGGTGGTGGGGCCCGTGACCTTCCCCAACGGGGACATCTGCACCTTCCTGACCACCGATTTCAGCTGCCGGTACGTCTCGGGAGAGGCCCTGGTGAACGACGACGAATCCACCGACGTCGGCTGGTTTCCCCTCGATCAGCTCCCGGAACTGAACGAACGCCACCGGCAGCTCGTCGAGGCGGCACTGACCGCCGACGGCGTCCCCCACTTCATTCGCTAGGGCGGCCAACCGGCGCAACAGAAACTGCCCCGAGATTTAGATCCGCCGACAGCAAATCGGCGAACCTGACCCTCGGGGCAGTTTCTGGCGTTCGGGGGTGGTGCTGGGCTACTGCGGAGGGCGGGTCATGGAGAGCACGTCGAGGGAGTCGTCGAGCTGCTGCTCGGTGAGCTCCCCGCGTTCCACAAACCCGAGGGCGACGACGGCCTCCCGGACCGTGAGGCCCTCGGCGACGGCCTTCTTGGCGATCTTGGCTGCGTTCTCGTAGCCGATGTATTTGTTCAGCGGGGTCACGATCGACGGCGATGCCTCGGCCAGGAATCGGGCCCGCTCCTCATTGGCGGTGATGCCGTCGATCATCTTGTCGGCCATCACACGGGTGGAGGTGCTCAGCAGCCGCACCGATTCCAGCACGTTGCGGGCGATGACCGGGATGCCGACGTTAAGCTCGAACGCTCCGTTGGTGCCGGAGATGGCCACCGTTGCGTCATTGCCCATCACCTGGGCGCACACCATGATGACTGCCTCACAGATCACCGGGTTGACCTTGCCGGGCATAATCGACGATCCCGGCTGCAGGTCGGGCAGCGCGATCTCGCCGAGGCCGGTGTTGGGCCCCGATCCCAGCCAGCGCAGGTCGTTATTGATCTTGGTCAGTGACACGGCGATGGTACGCAGCATCCCCGAGACCTCAACGAGCCCGTCACGGTTGGCCTGGGCCTCGAAGTGATCGCGTGCCTCGGTGAGGGGGAGCCCGGTGTCGCTGGCCAGCAGTTCGATGACCCGTGCAGGGAAACCGGCCGGCGTGTTGATGCCGGTGCCGACGGCCGTGCCACCCAGCGGTACCTCGGCCACCCGGGGGAGGGAAGCCTGGATGCGCTCGACGCCGTACCGCACCTGGGCGGCGTAGCCGCCAAACTCCTGGCCCAGGGTCACCGGCGTCGCATCCATCAGGTGGGTGCGACCGGACTTGACCACGGTCTTGAACTCGTCGGCTTTCCGTTCCAGCGATGCTGCGAGGTGTTCCAGTGCCGGGACCAGGTCCTTGGTCAGTGCCGACGCCGCGGCCACATGGACGGACGTTGGGAACACATCGTTGGACGACTGTGAGGCGTTGACGTGGTCGTTGGGGTGCACCGAGGTTTCGCTGCCCGCGGCGGCAAGGGCGCGGCTCGCCAGGGTGGCAATGACCTCGTTGATGTTCATGTTCGACGACGTGCCGGAACCAGTCTGGTAAATGTCGACGGGGAAGTCGCCGTCGTAGAGTCCCTGGGCCACCTCTTCAGCTGCGGCCTCGATGGCACGGGCGCGCTCGTCGTCGAGCACTCCCAGCTCGGCGTTGGCGGTCGCCGCAGCCTTCTTGATGCGGGCCAGCGCTTCGATGTGCGCGCGCTCGAGGCGGGTGCCAGAGATGGGGAAGTTTTCCACCGCGCGTTGGGTCTGGGCACGGTAGAGCGCGTTGACCGGAACCCGGACCTCGCCCATCGTGTCGTGTTCAATACGGAATTCGGCGTCGGATCCAGGCGATTGAGTCATGCGCCAATTCTCGCCGGTGGGGCTACAAGGCACCAAATCCTACAAGGCACCAAATCCGGAAACGATCTCAGCCTTGCCGTCCTCAAGCCGGTAGGTGACACCTATCACGGCTGTGGTGTCGTTCTCGACGGCGTCGGCGATGACCCGCGAGGAATCGACCATGCGTTTGGAGGTCTGTTTGATGTGCTCAACGACCGTCGCGTTGATGTCCGTAACCCCGTTGCGTCGGGACGTGAGGACGGAGGGAGTGATCCGTTCCACCAGTTCGCGCAGGAAACCGGCGGGCATCTCCCCGGAGTCGATTGCGTCAATGGTCGCCGAGACGGCTCCGCAGCGGTCATGCCCAAGGACCACGATCAGCGGAACATTCAGCACGCTCACACTGAACTCCAGGGATCCCAGCACCGCGTCGTCGATGACCTGCCCCGCGGTGCGCACCACGAAGATGTCGCCGAGGCCGAGGTCGAAAATGATCTCGGCGGCCAGCCGGGAATCCGAACAGCCGAAGATGACTGCGAAGGGGTGCTGGGTGTCAACCAAAGAGGCACGATGCAGCGCGTCCTGATTCGGGTGCGAGGAGCTGCCCGAAACAAAACGCAGGTTTCCGTCACGGAGGCGGGACCAGGCATCAACGGGGGTCAGTTCGTTATCCACGGCACAACCTTACGCCGGATCCAGCCCACGATTGGACTCTAAGACGCGGCTAGATCGTCGAGGATTGCAGCGCCGAGTACGTCGAATTCAGCGAGATCGGCGGTTCCGTTCAGAATCAGGGTGTACGCACCGGTCTCTGCGGTGAGGAAGGTGTCACCCGACGAACTGTCCAGCAGTTCCCAGTCGAGGGTGTCGATGGTGCGTTGGCCCGACACCTGGGCGCCGTCGAGCCGCTGCGCCGTCCAGGTGGGGTTGGCGTTGTCGGTCTGGGTGAGCTGGATGAACTGCCGCTCGGGGGTGAGGTAGCCCACCTCCCAGAAGGGGACGCCGTCGCTGCCGCCGGTGTTCCAGCGGGCGAAGTTCGAGGTCCACCCTGCCGGCAGGTCGGGTGCCAGTGGAACGTAGCCGGCAATATCCGCTGCCTCGGACGACACGTTCGGTACATCAATATCCCGGGCATAGGTCTCGGCCGTGTGGGTGGGATTGAACAGCAACACCGGCAGCACCAGGCCGAAGGTCGCCGCAATTGCGATCAGCATGCCGACGACTGTCGAGTTGGCGCGCTTCGCCTGCTTCGGCGTCAATACCGGCGTGACTGGCGGTTCAGTGTCGGGGCGCGCGTCGCCGTCGGTGGGGTGCTCTGTCGATCCGGGCTGGGGGGTGCTCACACATCTATTTTCCACCACTTGCGGGTGCGCACCTATTCGGGCCCCGCCGTCTCGTATCGTCGTCACGCATAGTGCGGGCAGACCAGCGGCCACTATGATTGCGGCAGGGGATAAGTCCCGCAGCTTTCGCCAGCAATGGCACAGCACCGCTTCGACGATGAGGATTGACGTGTCCAACAACGCCAAATCAGCCCAGTATTCAACGCTCTCCCGCTCGCTGGCGGTCGGCGACGACGAGCCGGACCGCAACCTCGCCCTGGAACTGGTCCGTGTGACCGAAGCTGCGGCCATCGCCGGTGGCCATTGGGTCGGGTACGGCGACAAGCTCAAAGCGGATGGTGCAGCAGTCGACGCCATGCGCTCGCTCCTGTCAACGGTCCACTTCAACGGCGTCGTGGTCATTGGCGAGGGGGAGAAGGACGAAGCCCCCATGTTGTTCAACGGCGAGCGGGTCGGGGACGGTAGCGGCCCCGAGTGCGACGTCGCTGTCGACCCGATCGATGGCACCCGCCTCACCGCGCTCGGCATCAACAATGCGATTGCGGTGCTTGCGGTCGCCGAGCGCGGCACCATGTTTGACCCTTCCGCCGTGTTCTACATGGAGAAGCTGGTTACTGGCCCGGAGGCCGCCGACATGGTTGATCTGCGCCTCCCCGTCAAGCAGAACCTGCACCTGATCGCCAAAGCCAAGGGCAAGTCGGTCAACCAGGTGACAGTGATGATTCTGGACCGCGACCGCCACCGTCCCCTGGTCGACGAAATCCGTGCCGCCGGTGCGCGCACCAAGTTCATCATGGACGGCGACGTGGCCGGAGCCATTGCGGCAGCCCGTGAGGGCACCGACGTCGACGCCCTGATGGGGATCGGCGGCACCCCCGAGGGCATCGTCGCTGCCTGCGCCATCAAATCGCTGGGCGGAGTGATCCAGGGCCGGTTGTGGCCCACCAGCGATGAGGAAAAACAGAAGGCCATCGACGCCGGTCACGACCTTGATCGGGTGATGTCCACCTCAGACCTGGTAACCAGTGACAACTGCTACTTCGCTGCCACCGGCATCACCGACGGCGATCTGGTGCGCGGTGTCCGTTACAACAAGGGTAAAGTCCTGACCCAGTCCATCGTGATGCGGTCCAAGTCGGGAACCATCCGCGTGGTCGACGGCGAGCACCAGGCCCACAAGTGGGAAAGCTACGCGCGTCTGAAGTAGGACGCCCGGCGGGTTCTCGATCAGCGCTAGGGTTGAGGGCATGACCCTTACTGTTGTGCAATGCGTCGACGAGTCCCGGTGGGACTCCGCTGTGAATGAGCTGCTGGGGCACCCCCAGCAGCTCTGGGGCTGGGGCAAGACCAAGGCCGCCCACGGGTGGACCGTTGACCGGGTGCTGATGCAGGACGACGGCGTACTGGTGGGCTGCGCACAGGTGCTGCTCCGCAAGCTTCCTGTGCCGTTCAGGTCCCTGGCGTACTGCCCGCGCGGGCCACAGACAGTGCCGGGGCGCGAGGCCGACGTGCTGGGCGCGCTGGAAGTCTATGTCCGCCAGGCGCACCGGCCAGTGGCGTTGAGCATCGAACCCGACTGGGATGCCGATGCGGCTCCCGCCATGGCACTGCCGGCAGCCGGGTGGCGCAGCACCGCGAATACCATCCTGATCGGCCGTACCCTCATCCTCGACCTCACCCTCAGCGAGGATGAGCTGCTCGCCGGGATGAGTAAAAAGCACCGACAGTACATCAGGAAGTCCGGCCGGGAGGACCTCGAGTACCGGGAGGTGACCCGCGCGGAGTTGCCCCGGTGCCTTGCCGTCTATCGCCAGACTGCCGAGCGGGCGGGGTTCGGCATCCACGAGGATCCCTACTATCTGGACATCTACGACAACCTTGGCAGCGCGTCGCCGGTGATCGCCGCTTTCCAGGGCGACGACGTCGTCGCGTTCCTCTGGCTGTCCGCCAGCGATCACACGGTCTTCGAACTCTATGGGGGGATGACTCCCGAGGGGGAACAGTTGCGGGCCAACTATGCCCTGAAGTGGTTGGCAATCCAGTCCATGAAGGAGCGCGGCGCGGTGCGCTACGACTTCAACGGGCTGCTCAACGACGGAGTATCCAAATTCAAGATGGGCTGGGCCAAGCACGAGAACCAGCTGGCCGGAACCTGGGACAAGCCGCTCTCGCCCCTCTACCCCCTGTATTCCCGGGCAATGCCGTTGGCCCGGGACGGAGTGCGCCTCGCTCAGGCCACTGCAGCGAAGCTGAAGTCGAAGCTGCCGGGACGCTCCTAGGCTAGTTGGCGGTGACCTGACCGTCGGCCACGGCCCAGCGGGAGTCCAGCCTGACGTTCTCGAGCAGCCGCCGGTCATGGGAGACCAGGAGCAGCGCACCATCGTAGTTCTCGAGTGCCTCCTCCAGCTGTTCAATGGCGGGCAGGTCGAGATGGTTGGTGGGCTCGTCAAGCACCAGCAGGTTCACTCCGCGGGACTGCAGGAGGGCCAGCGCAGCACGGGTGCGCTCCCCGGGGGAGAGGCTGCCCACGGTACCGCTGACCTGGTCGGCCTTGAGCCCGAACTTGGCCAGCAAGGTGCGGACCTCAGCCCGGTTGAGGCTCGGGACCAGCGCTTCAAACGCATCGCCCAACGGTTCGGACTCCGCAAACACGCCGCGGGCTTGATCAATCTCTCCCACTGCGACGCTCGCGCCCAGCCCGGCGCCGCCGTCGTCGGGCACCAACTGACCCAGCAGCAGGGCCAGCAGGGTGGATTTCCCCGCACCGTTCGGCCCGGTAATCCCAATCCGGTCCCCGGCATTGACCTGCAGCGTGACCGGCCCGAGAGTGAACCCGCCGCGGCTGACGACCGCGCGGTTGAGGGTTGCCACCACCGAGCTGGAGCGCGGGGCGGAGCCGATGCTGAACTGCAGCTGCCATTCCTTGCGTGGTTCGGCCACCTCGTCGAGGCGGGAAATCCGCGATTCCATCTGCCGGACCTTTTGCGCCTGCTTCTCCGAGGATTCCATGCTCGCGCGCCGGCGAATCTTGTCATTGTCCGGGCTCTTCTTCATCGCGTTGCGGACGCCCTGGGAACTCCACTCCCGCTGGGTGCGGGCGCGGGAGACAAGGTCGGACTTCTTGTCGGCGAACTCCTCGTAGGCTTCCCGCGCATGACGTTTCGCGACGGCGCGTTCCTCAAGATACGCGTCGTACCCGCCGTCGTAGACGGCAACACTGCCCTGGGCCAGGTCAAGTTCCACCACCGTGGTGATGCAGCGGGCCAGGAACTCGCGATCGTGCGAGACCAGGACAACACCGCCACGCAGGCCCCGTACAAACTCCTCCAGGCGCGCAAGGCCAGCCAGATCCAGGTCATTGGTGGGCTCGTCGAGGAGCACGATGTCGAAGCGGCTGAGCAGCAGCGCCGCCAGCGCCACCCGGGCAGCCTGCCCGCCTGAGAGACCGGTCATCGGGGTGTCAGGTCCGAGCGTCAGGCCCAGCTCAGCCAGTACCTGGGGGACGCGGTCGGCGAGATCGGCGGCCCCACACGCCATCCAGTGGTCGAGGGCGGCCCCATAAGTGTCATTGGCTGCCTGGGTTCCGGAGGCCAGTTCGTCGGCGGCGGCTTCCATCGCCGCGGTGGCCGCCGTCGTTCCCGTCCGCCGACCGAGGTAGCCCCCGATGGTCTCGCCCGGAAGTCGTTCCTGCTCCTGCGGTAACCATCCGACAAACGCATCAGTGGGAGTGGTGGTCACGCTGCCGCCGAGCGGGTCGTCGGCGCCGGCGAGGAGCCGGAGCAGCGTCGACTTACCCGCACCATTGGCGCCGACGACGCCGACGACGTCGCCCGGTGCCACCGTCAGATTCAGGCCGGAGAAAAGAGTGCGGTGGGCGTGGCCTCCGGAGAGGTCCTTCGCCACGAGGGAAGCAGTCACCCATCTATCTTAGGGACTCGGGCCGCAAGGGGCTGCGCTGCACTCCCGGCCAGCAGGATAGTGGCTGGGCTGCACTCCCGGCCCGCAGATAAGTGGCTGGGGTGCAGATAAGTGGTGGGCCGACCACTCAGATACGGGGAGGCCACTTTTCTGCGCCCCGGAGCCGGTGCAAGGTCCCAGGTGGTGGAGCTCAGCCGGCGATAGTCACCGCGAAGGCGAGGGCGCCGTCGTCGTCCTGATCGGTGTCGGGCCCGGTACCGGCGGCGAGCTTGACCATGACGGGAGCCTCGTTGGCCGGGACGAAGGCACTGGAACCGCGAGGCACGAGCAGGTCGCCGCGAGGGGAGTCAAGGACGATGCTGCCCGAGACGGCCAGCACCAACACCGGACCGTTCTGGGCCAGGGGTACATCAGCGGAAGCCATTGAATCCGACCCGGCGCGGAGCTCAAGGCGTTGCAGGGCAAATTCATCGAACGGCGGGCAGTACAGTTCCTGGCCAAGCCCCGTGTGCCGGACCTCGACGGCCGGCACGCTGACCGATTCGAAGCGCACTGTCTTCAGCAACTCGGGAACGTCAACGTGTTTCGGGGTCAGCCCACCCCGCAGCACATTATCCGAGGCAGCCATCACCTCAATCCCCAGACCGCTGAGGTAGGCGTGGACGTTCCCCGCCGGAAGGTAGATGGCCTGGCCGGGATCCAACGACACCCGGTTCAACAGCAGGGCGACGAGGACGCCGGGGTCGCCTGGATAGTGGTCGGTGAGTTCGCGCACGGTCGCGGCGTCCCGGCCGGGTACCGATGCCAGCGCCGTCGCGACTGACTCGGCGGCCTGGGTGGCATCGGCCGTGGTCAGCAGACGGGTGAAGGCGCCACGGAGGGCCT
Source organism: Arthrobacter sp. CAL618 (assembly GCF_000468215.1). Taxonomy (NCBI): domain Bacteria; kingdom Bacillati; phylum Actinomycetota; class Actinomycetes; order Micrococcales; family Micrococcaceae; genus Arthrobacter; species Arthrobacter sp. CAL618. The sequence goes on from NZ_ASZW01000131.1 coordinate 24,625, forward strand.
CCCGCTGATCCGCCCCCCTGAGGTCGCTGACGACGTCGGCGAGTAGCGCGGGCGCGCTGGCCCCGGTTGCCTCGACGGCTGAGATCAACCGCTCGAACACGTCAGCGGCTTCGGACACGGGCCGGAACCCGCACAGAGCCTCAAACGGGGTGAGCGCGAAAATCATCTCGGGTTTGTGGAACCCGTCCCGGTAATTGCGGTGCGGAGCGTCGGCGGGTATGCCGGCAGCGTTCTCGGCCGCAAACCCGGCCGCAGCTTGGGTGCTGCTCGGGTGGACTTGGAGGGACAGCGGCGCCGCGGCGGCGAGGACCTTCAGCAGGAATGGCAGCCGGTCACCGAAACGCTGCACGGCTTCGTTGCCAAGCGCCCGCTCCGGGTCGGAGGCGATCAACTGGTCCAGGTGCTGGCGGGTACCGTCCTCCAGCACCACCTGGGAGGGTGAGTCTGGGTGGGCCCCCACCCAGAGTTCAGCTTCGGGACCCCCCGAGGGGACCCGGCCGAGCAGCTCAGCGATAGCCGTCTCGGAGCCCCAGGCGTAGGGCCGCAGCGTGTTCTCCAGCAGGTACATGGCTGACTCGTTTCCTTAGGCGGGACTGCATTCCCCGTTGTTGTCCAACAGGGTGCTGAGGGTTGCAACATCCCCGATGGTGGCCAGCTGCTGCAGGTACTCTTCAGTAATTTCCGGGGCGGTCACCTGCGCGGGGACGATGGTTGGTTCCGCCGGTTTGAAGACCGACACCGCTGTGGCTGCCTGCAGTTCAGCTGGGACGGGTGCGTCTGCTGCCGGTTCGGCCCCGGTGGTTTCCGCCAGGGTCTGCTGCACCCGCTGATGGATTTCCTCGAACACCGGATAGGTGACGAAGTTGTCTGCGGCCGTGCCGAAGTCGGGTGGGCCGATAGTCAGGCGACGGGTTTCGTGGTTCTTCGCTTTCAGGGCAAGGTCGACGAAGCTCCCCAACTGGTCCAGGGGGATGTCGGTTTCGACGATGTCAGCGCCGGCACTGGCCAGATCCTCGAACCGGGTAAGGACGGTCGCCGGATCCAGTTGGGCGATCATGGCCTGCTGGACGCACTGCTGGCGGGCGATGCGGTGATAATCGGTGACGAACTCCCGGGATCGTGCGTACCAGAGCGCGTGGTACCCATCGAGGGTCTGCACGCCGGGGGCAATCCACCCGGAGGGCGGATAGTGCCGGATCGGGTTGGTGCCGGGGATCTCTGCGGCGGTGATCGGAACCCACCCGCCAGCGTCGATGGTGATTCCGCCCATGGCGTCGATGACCTGGGAGAAGCCTTCCATGTCGACCAAGATGTAGGCCTGTACCTCGATCCCCAGGATGCCGCCGGCGGCATCCATCATCGCTTCCGCTCCCGGATCGTCGGACTCCGGGTAGAGGTCGGCATGGTCCTGGGCGATTGTCGGGTAAAGGCTGTTAATAATGCATTCATCGCCGCAGTTGTACCCGTCCGGGTAGATCTGCCACAGGGGGGAATCCTCGGTGAACGGGGCATTCTGGAAGTTGCGGGGGATGCTGAAGGTCACTGTGGCCCCGGAGGAAGCATCGACGCTGATCACCGAAATGCTGTCGGGCCGGCGTCCGGTCCGGTCCTCACCGGCGTCGCCGCCCATCAGCAGGAAGTTGTACCGCCCATCAACCGGATCGAATGCGGGCCCGGCCTGAAAGATGGAGCCGAAGGTGCCACGGCTCACATTGAGCAGATACGCGCCGTAGGCAAGGGATCCGCTGGTAACCACCATCAGTGCCACCAATGATCCGGCGACAACCGGACGCATGGATCGCTCCAGCAGAGGGGGCCTGATAATCCGCAGGGTGTTCAGGAAGAGAATGGCCCAGGACACGGCAAGTACCAGCAACACGATAATCAGGATGAGTGACCACCACTGGTGGGTCACCGCGCTCACCAGTGCTGTCCGGTTGGTGACCGCGATGACGATAGCGGCCAACACCGCCAGCCAGACCGCGAAGGTCACCAGAAGCGCCCGCCGGCCCAAGCCCCGATCGCCGGCGACAATCTGCGCCGAGCCAGGCAGAACCAGGGTCAGCAACAGCAGGACGAAGGCGCGTTTGGTGCGGACCCTGGGTGTCGCTGACTCCGGGTAGCGAACCGGGTCGGTGAGCAACCATTGCCCCTCCGGGTCGGAAGCCTGGCTCATACGCCGCTCTCCTCGGGCAGGGTCGCTCGCGCCCGAAGGGCCGCACCCTTTTGAACGGCGGTCTCCCGCAAGCCGGCCGCAAAATCGACGAGCTCGCCCCGGAGGCGTTGCGCCAGGCTGTCCTCGCCGGCCGCAAGCATCCGCACGGCGAGCAGCCCAGCGTTGCGGGCACCACCAATTGAGACGGCGGCAACTGGCACTCCGGCAGGCATCTGAACGATCGACAGGAGGGAATCCATTCCGTCGAGGTACTTCAGCGGTACCGGCACGCCAATCACCGGCAGCACGGTCACCGAGGCCAGCATTCCGGGCAGGTGCGCGGCGCCGCCCGCGCCGGCGATGATGACCCGCAGGCCCCGTTCCTGTGCCTGTTGCCCGTACGCGATCATTTCGGTGGGCATCCGGTGGGCTGAGACGACGTCGGCCTCGAAGGCGACCCCAAATTCGGTCAGGGCCTGCGCCGCCGCCTCCATGACCGGCCAGTCCGAATCCGACCCCATGACGAGCCCTACCAACGGATTATTCACGCGTTTTCCTTCCGGGTCTTTGAACTGGCGGGCCCATTCCGGAGAATAGCCGCAGTTCGTTCCGCCCTGTTCCGGACGGTTTCGAGGCTTTCGCCTGCCAGAGCCACTGCATTGACGTGGCCGATCTTGCGGCCGGGCCTCACATCCTTGCCGTAGGAATGAATTTTCGCAGCTGGTTCAGCCGCCAGGGCCGCGGGGTAGGCGCTAAAGAGATCAACGTTGTCGCCACCGAGATAGTTCTTCATCACTGTCACGGTACCCAGCGTTCGGGTGTCGCCCAGGGGCAGGTCAAGGACCGCGCGAAGATGCTGCTCGAATTGTCCGGTGACTGAGCCGTCCATGGTCCAGTGGCCGGAGTTGTGCGGGCGCATGGCCAGCTCATTCACCATGAAGCCGGTATCGGTGCCCGGGGTCTGGAAGAGTTCGACCGCCATTACTCCGGTCACCCCCAACTCATCGGCGATTCTGAGCGCGGCCGCACCGATCGACGCCGCAAGGTCCGCGGGGAGGTCGGCAGCGGGCGCGATTACTTCATCGCAGACCCCGTCCACCTGGATCGAGTGAACGACCGGCCAGGCCCGGGAGGCCCCGGACGGGGTGCGGGCCACCAGGGCCGACAGCTCACGGCTGAACTCGACCTTGGCTTCGGCGAGCAGCGGGCTGCCCTGGAACCACGCGGCGGCGCGGCCGGCGTCGGCCGGTGTGTCGAGCACCATGACGCCCTTACCGTCGTACCCACCGCGGGGGGTCTTCAGGACCACAGGCCACCCAATCCGGTCCCCGAAAACGCACAGTTCCTCGACCGAAGAGACCTCAGCCCACTCAGGATTGGGGAGCCCCATCCGGTCGATGGCGCGGCGCATCACAATTTTGTCCTGTGCGTGGGCGAGGGCCTCGGGCTGCGGTTGCACGTTGACGCCGTCGGACTGCAGCGCCCTGAGCAGGTCGCCGGGGGCGTGTTCGTGGTCGAAGGTCAGCACATCCACACCGCTGGCAAAGTCCCGGAGATCGTCGAGGTTGCGGTAGTCACCAATGGTCGAGGAGGCGACAGCGGCTACCGCCGAGACGTCAGGGCCTTCGGCAAGGACACGGAGGGTGAAGCCGAGCTGGACAGCGGCGGGGGCCATCATTCGGGCTAACTGGCCGCCGCCAACTACGCCTATTACTGGGAAAGTCACGTATTCAGGGTACCCACTGCTCGGCGGTGCGCTGGTATGCGAAGCCTGCGCCGGGAGGGTTTCTAGGAATCTCCCATGCTTGACGGCTAAAATAACTCACTGGCCGTTATGCATGGAGCATGGTGGTACTTCATTCACGATTGCATGTCCGCGATCAAGGTGAACCAGTCATGCAACCGGACCGCGGAGGGTCATGTTTTCCAGAGTGGCAGAGCGTATCAGGGGCCTAGCCTCCCTGTTCTGGCGAGAGGTCGCCAAGTTTGGTGCTGTTGGCGGTGTGGCGTTTGTGATCGACAACGGACTGTTCTGGTACCTGATCCACGGCCCCATGGCAGACAGCGAGGTCAAGGCGCGTTTCGTCTCCGCGTCAGTCGCTACCGTTTTCTCCTGGATCGCCAACCGTTACTGGACCTTCAGGCGCCGCAGGCAGGCCAACCCGATGCGCGAACTGACCATGTTCGTGTTCATCAACGTCATCGGAATGGGAATCGCGGCGGGTTGTGTCTGGATCGCCAAGTATCCGCTCGACATCACTGACCGACCCACCCTGTTCTTTGCCGGGATCGTCGGCACAGTGCTCGCCACGATCCTGCGCTTCGTCGCCTACCGGTTCTGGGTGTTCAACGTCGAACTCGACGAGGACCCCGCCTTCAGCCACGACCGTGAACTCTTCGGCCACCCCGACGAAAGAAGCACTGATGGTCAAGTGAGCGAGACAAGCGGCGCTCCGGCGGGACCCAGGATTGTCGATTCGCTGGACAGCCCGTCGGGGGACCCTACCCTCCCACGCGATCAGTAACGCGCTCGCTAGCCAGCAGTTTCTCGGTCAGTTCGACACCCGGGTCGACGACGATCAAGGTGCCCCCGGTGGTCCAGCAGTGCACTGCTGCGGCCAGAGCCGTCTCCAGCGGCAGGTCTGCCGGCACCAGTAAAACGCCGGCGGGCGTCCAGCCGCAGGCGGAGGCGCGATCGAAGAGGACCTGCATGCCCAGCCCCATGCCATCCTGCTCCACGGCCAGCCGGTCTGCGTCAGCTGGCGGAAGATCGAAGAACTCATCCCCATAGCTGCGGACCTCGGCGGCATAGTCGACCGCCCCGGCCGGGAGCTGCCCTGGCCACTTCAGGTCGAGCGCGCCGAGAGCTACCAGCACCAGAAGCTGGGTTGGTCCGGTTACCGTCGCGGCGTCGGAGGAACTCACCACTATGTCCACCGGCTGGTCCGATCCGGCGGAGCCGTCGACTGGTATGGCCCCTACCTGCCAGCAGGCCAGGGCCCATACGAGGGTTTTCCAATGGCCCGGCAGCTGCAGCGCAACCCGGGTGCCGGCGGTGGCGTCCAGTTCTTCGACCAGGAGGTTGGAGGTCTTGGCCACCCAGTTGTCCAGTACTCGGCCGGAGAGCTCGATCCGCTCACTGCCCGGCCCATACCAGATCAGGCGCGGAGCCGACGGGTTCACCGTGCGGAGTTGATTCATGAGCTGGGGGACTGGTGTGGCTGAATCCATGACCGGTTGGGGCCTTCCTGGCGAATTTTATTTTTCCGTATTTTCTGGCTGATTTTCCTGGCAGGGACGAATCGCCAGTGTCGCGGGGGACACGCCGCCGCCATCGTGACAAACTCTCAGCGTGGCGTGAACGGGTTCCCGGGAAATAACTCTATAAGATTCCTCCCAGCGCTTGACTGAATACGTATTACACGCGTGTAATTAGGTATCGGAAAGTTCCAGCACATCGGATACTTGGGCCGCATGCCTCTCGCAAAACACCTTTTTGCTCAGCAGTCGTGCCTGAATCCACCACAGTAGCTGCTGGAGCGGCAACACCGGGAGGGCTGACATGGGACAGGCAGAGAAGGTCCACGACCGTACGACCATCGAGGCACAGGCATCGGCTCGTTACGGATCACGTGGGGTGCCGAGCGACTGGTTTGTCGATCCGGCGGACCCTGATGCGGCTGAACGTTACCGGCGTAGCACCGAGAGCTCGCTGGAGGATCAGGCCACTGCCTTCCTGACGGCGCACGAGGCCCTGGCTGATGACCCCAGCGAAGTTGAACTGCCCGATGCGCCAGCCGATCCGATGCCCTCCGATCTATTGGCCCCCGAACGCATCTCGTCGCCGTCGAGGCAGGCACCGGCGCGCAGCGACCAGTCGGTGTGGATTGGGCTCCCCGGGATTGGCCAGGACTTCGACGACGAGGGTGAGCTCGGCTGGCAGGCTGACTCGCTCTGCGCGCAGACAGACCCTGAAGCGTTCTTCCCTGAAAAGGGTGGTTCCACCCGCGACGCCAAGAAGGTTTGCGGTGCCTGCAACGTGCGGTCGCAGTGCCTTGAGTATGCACTCGCCAACGACGAACGTTTCGGCATCTGGGGTGGGCTGTCCGAGCGCGAACGGCGCCGGTTACGAAAGCGAGCGGTCTAATTCTGCAGCACCCCCGCGTCACAGCCGTTGTGGTTACCCACAACGGCTCAGCTTTTCTTCCAGCCACCATCGCGGCACTTAGAGCACAGCGGTACCAGCCCAACTTCGTCGTCGGCGTCGACGCCGGGTCCACTGACGATTCGGCGTCGATCCTGCAGTTGGAGCTTCCGGTCGGCAGCCCAGTGGTCGGCTCGGCGGCGAGAGCCGGTTTTGGTGCAGCAGTCCGGGTAGGTCTCGCCGAGGTTCCCTCGCGATCCACCGCCGACGACACCCACGAGTGGATCTGGCTACTCCATGACGATTCGGCGCCCGAGCCGAACGCCCTTGATGAACTCCTGCTCGCCGTCGAGCGCGCTCCCTCGGTCACGGTGGCCGGTTCGAAACAGGTCGAATGGGACAACCGTCGAAAGATCATCGACGTCGGTCTGTCCATCAGCCGCTGGGCCGAACGGGTGACCTTGATTGACGTCGATGAACTTGATCAGGGCCAATACGATTCGCGGAGCGACGTCTTTGCCGTCAACTCGGCGGGCATGCTGGTCCGCCGTGATGTTTGGGAGGCGCTCGGAGGTTTCGACCCGGCGCTGCCCGGTACCGGCGACGACGTCGACTTCTGCTGGCGTAACCGGCTGGCCGGGCACCGCGTGGTGGTCGTTCCCAGCGCGGTCATGCGCCACGCCGAACCGCGTCTGCATCCCACCGCCGCCCAGCGCGCCGCCCGCAAGGCTGAGGTCTATCTGCGGTTAAAGCACGCGACGCTGTGGAAGATCCCGTTCCTCGCGGTCGGCGCGGTGATTGGTGGGTTCGGCCGGCTCCTCATGGGCCTGTTGGCCAAGGACCCGGGGTATGGGTTCAGCCAGTTGTTCGCGAGCATCGCCGCAGTGCTCCGCCCGGTTGACCTGTTCAGGTCCCGGCGCCGGGTAGCCCTCACGAAGAAGCGCCCTCGCAGTGTGGTGCGGGCGCTGCGCACCAGCCGCCGTGAAGTCTGGTCCCACCGCCGCTCGGTGCTAGAGGCCTTCTCCGCTGAGGGTCATCTCAGCGAGCAGGCCATTGCCGACGAGCAAAGCACCTACATCCCGTCAGGCGACGCCGCCGAAGATTTCAGCTCACTCGTCGCACCTTCCCGCACCTGGGTTGGTGTCGGAGCGGTTGCCGCAGCGCTGGCCCTTGCCGCTGTCTCAGTGGTCGCGCTGTACCGGTTCATCGGTGCTCCCGCGTTGGCCGGGGGAGCACTCCTGCCGGTCTCCACCAGCATGGTCGATATCTGGCAAAACGCCTCGACCTGGTGGATCACCCTGGGTTCAGGCATGTCGGGACACGGTGATCCCTTCGGCTATGTGCTGTGGCTGCTGGCCGCCCTCGGCCTGGGTAACGGAAACGCTGTGCTGGTCACCCTGATGCTGCTGGCCCTGCCACTCGCCGGGCTGTCCGCATGGTTCGCCACCGGAGCGTTGACCTGGAGCAGGGGACTGCGCTTTTGGGCCGCGTTTTTCTGGGCAGCAGCACCAGCGCTTCAGGTGGCGCTGGGCAGTGGCCGGCTGGGTGCGTTGATCGCACACCTGCTCCTGCCACTGGCTGGGCTGGCCCTGCTCCGTGCAGTCGGGGCCGCTCGGGCGCCGCAGCTGGGCGCCCACCTGCAGCCTGGCGACAGGACGCATCCCAGTGCTGTGCCAAGTTTTCCCGCTCACGACGCCGACGACGCGTATGCCCGTCGTCGCCCCGTCGAGGTGATGCTGAAACCAGGCATCAACGGGGTGCCCAGTTGGACCGCCGCGGCTACTGCAGGGCTCCTGCTGGCGGTGATCACAGCTGGCGCGCCGTCGCTGCTCCCACTCCTGGCGGTAGGGGTACTCGGCGCGATGCTGTTGCTGCGTCGCCGGGCGAAAACCCTGTGGTGGTCCTTACTGCCACCCCTGGCTCTGTTCGTTCCGTTCATCGCCTCAACCACAAACCAGCTACGGGCCGTTCTGGGCGATCCGGGTGTGCCGGTTCCCTTCGTCGGGGCTGAACTGTGGCAGCAACTGCTGGGCTACCCGGTTGCCTTCGAACCGCTGGCCCCGATCGCAGCGCTGCCCTTCCTTCCTGACGGTCCGTGGGCGTTGCTGGTAGCACTGCTCGTTGGCGGGCCGGCAATCCTGCTGGCCGTTGCAGCCCTGTTTATCCCCGGCCGCGGGACCGCGATGGCTTTGGGGCTCTGGCTTCTTGGCCTTGGAGCATTGGTGCTCACCACTGTCCTGTCTTTTGTCGCAGTGTCAGTGGGGTCCTCGGCGCTGATCACCCCCTTCACCGGCCCTCTCGTCTCGGTGTTGATGCTCGCCATCGCCGCAGCCGCCGTGATCGGGGGAGACAAGGCGATCTCCGCCCACCAGCTACGGACCGCTCGTCGCGCCCGGGCCGACGCCACCGCACCGCGACGACGGACCGGCCCTGCACTAGTGGCCGCCGCCGTCCTCCTCGCACTCGGTCCGGCGGTGAGTCTGGCGCTTTGGGCGGTGCCGTCACCAGCCGACAGCGTTGCTGCCGCGACCACGGATCCGGCCGCCGGCGCAAGCGATTCCGACCCGCAGGGTACCCGCTTCGGCGCCGACATGCTGGTCGCAGCCAGCACCGAACGCACTCTGCCCGCGACCGCTGCCGACCGTGGGAACAGTTCAGAGCGCACCAAGTCCCTGGTCCTGAACGTCGACGGCAGCAATAACGTCAGCGCCGCCCTGATGCGCAGCGGCGGCACCACCCTCGATCAGCTCTCGCAGCTCTATTCGGCCCGCGGCCTGTACGGCCCACTGGGGTCCGCAGACCTCCGCGAGGACGACGAGGCGACCGCCGTCATCAGAAGCACCGTCGCGGTCATCGTGGCTGGCTCCGGGTACGACCCACGGGAGGAACTCAGCCAACTGGGGGTGGGGTTCGTGGTGTTGCAGCAATCGGACTCGGCGGCGGAAGTACTTGCGGGTCAGATTGACTCAGTGCCTGGACTCGTCGCGGTAGGAAATACCAACTCCGGTTGGCTCTGGCGCGTGGTACCCCCCTCGAGTGAGGAAAACGTGGCAGCGCCTGAGACCCCCACGGTTGAAGGCTCGACCACCGGAGCGCGCGCGCGGATCGTGGAGGCCGACGGAACCACCTCAGTAGTAGTCGATTCAGGGCCCGCGACTGTCACCTCGATCATTCCGGCTGGCTCGGCGGACCGCACCCTGGTGCTGGCCGAACGCGCCGACGCCGGCTGGCAGGCCACCCTCGATGGGCGTGTCCTTGACTCAGTTGAATCCGGCTGGTCCCAGGCATTCGCCTTACCGGCAGACGGCGGCAGGGTCGAAGTCAGCTACGAGACACCCTGGGAGCCGTGGGCTGCGATTGGCTCTGCCCTCGTGATCGGACTCACCGTTCTGCTGGCGATCCCCATGCCATCGCGGCCACGATTCGTGCGGGCCTACCCCGGGCGTCGCGGCCAGCCGGTCGCACTGGTCCCGCCTTCGGCCGATGAATCTGAGGATGAAGCGGCGGATACCGTGTCCCCGGCGGACGGTGGATCACCTCACCTCGGCGAGTCATCCAGCCCCGGCGAAACAGCCCGGCTCGGCGAAACACCTGACGAAGTATCGATACTCAGCGGAAGGGGACGGTCATGACCGAACCGGGAGCTGAAATCGAGCCGGCGTCACGACCGCGGATCAAGCGGCGGCGGGCCGGTGCCGGTACACTGCGGCGGGCTGTCGGAATAGGCGCGGGAGTTCTCCTGGTCGGTACCAGCGGCGCGCTGGTGGCCGGCGTCGCCGTCCTCGACCCAACGGGTGCTGCGGCGCAATTCCCCATCCCGGTCGCTGAGGTGCCAGCGGGCGAGTACACGGGCGTCTGCCCGGCACCGCCGCGGCTACTCGAAAGCGATGCGGCGCTCGCTGACCCGGAGTTCAGTCCTGAATCAGAGTCGGCTTCCACTACGGTCAGCGGCATGGTGCTGAGCAGCCTCGGCGGGAACCTGCCTGGCAGCATGCTAAGCCCGCTGGGCTCAGGTGAGGCTCTGGCCACCATCGCGACAGGTGAGTCGGATGAATCCGGGGCAGGCGCGGTCCCGGAGGCCGTGACCAACGAGGACGGGCTGACCAACCGGACGGCGGGGGTCCTTACCGACCAGACAGCCGACGGGGTCAGCGTCTTTTCGGCCCAACCGGTGGGCAGCCAGCCTGCCACCGCCGGGGCGGTCACGAGTTACACCGCCACTGACGGTGATTTGGGTGGCCTGGCGATTGCCCACTGTAGAGCGCCCAGCGGCGACTTCTGGATTCTTGGCGCGTCCACCACGGTGGGCGCCACCGCAGTCCTGAATCTCTCGAACCCGTCGGGCACCCCTGCCACGGTCGACCTTGAGCTGTACGGGACCGAAGGGCCGGTAGAATCGGGGGGTACCCGCGGGTTACTCATCGCTCCCGGCGCCACCGAGTCGATCGTGCTCGCTGGTCTCGCCACCGATCAGGACCAGCTGGCGGTCCGCGTGCTGAGCGACGGCGGTCGAGTGACCGGCAGCATCCAGCAGAGTGTCTTGCGGGAACTCATCCCCGGCGGTGTGGAGCTTCTCCAGCCAGCGGCTCCTGCAAGCAATACCCAGGTCATCCCGGGGGTGCGGGTCCAGGATGAGGATATTGCCGACGAAATCAGCGCCCAGGACGGCTATGAGGCTGCCACCCCAGCAGTCCAGATCGTTGTCCCGGGCAGCACCGACGCGGTTCTGAATGTCAGGGTCTACGGTTCGGGGGGCGAGGTTGAGCTTCCGGACGGGGGAGTGCTCACCGCAACTGCCGGTGCCGTCACTGGTGTGTCGCTCGAAAGTCTTCCGTCCGGTGACTACACGGTCGAGGTCACCTCCGACGTGTTGATTTCCGCCTCAGCCAGAGTAAATCGGGGTGTGGAGGCCGGGGAACCCGTCGATTTCGGGTTCGCCCCATCCGGAGCACGCCTCGGCAACACCCAGGTGGCAGTGTTCCCCAGCGGGTCCCGAGGCGCGCTCGCGTTCGGTGCGCCCTCGGGTCGGTCTGAGGTTCAGCTCACTCCGGTAAACGAAGACGGAACTCTGCAGGCCGAGCAGACAGTCAGCGTGGCTGGCGGCACCACAGTGAGCGTGGAAGCAGCGGATCTCGGGGACAACGTGGTGGCGGTCCTGATTGGGGCGTCGGGTGATCCGGTGTACGGCGCCCAGATGCACCAGATGGATGGCGAAGCAGGGATCTCGGTAACATCGCTACCTCCCGGCAGCGCCGGGCAGCTCAGTGTGCCGGTCAACCTGGGATACTGAGTTCTACACCGGCTCGGATCAGGCGCCTCAGGATCAGGCGCCTCAGGATCAGGCGCCTCAGGATCAGGCGCGGGAACGCCCGTAGGCTGGATCCACGGCTTCGGGCGTCATCCCCAGTAACTCTGCGGTCTGCTCCACTACCACGTCGTGGACCAACTCGTTGGGAGCAATGAAGCCACCCGCGGCCAACTCAACCGGGTGCCGGTAGATGATGATGGTCGGCGGCCGGTTTGGGGCGGCGGGTATGGCGGTGCCGAGCAGGCCGCGCAGCGATTGTGCGGTCATCGTTTCGAGATTCGCCGGAATGTCCTGGACCACCATTTGCAGATCGAGGATGCGCTCTCCCCATAGTCGTTCCAACCGCTGGGCCGATTCCATCACCCATTCGTCGAACCGTTCAGATCGGCTGCGCGAG